>DATBNH010000073.1:0-15183 GCA_036554405.1 Cellvibrionaceae bacterium
CGTTAACACCTAACTGGCGTGAGAGATTAATTTGCCCCCTCTGCCAGCTCAACAATCGTACTCGTGCCGCCATTGATATCTTTCAACAAACCTGCAAGTCCAGCAAGCGCTCACGCATCTATCTGACTGAACAACTAACACCACTGTACCAATGGTTCTCTGCGCGCTTCCCTCAAGCCATTGGCAGTGAATTTTTAGGGAATCAGATTCAATTCGGCCAATGTAATGAACAAGGCATACGTAACGAAGATCTGACACAGTTAAGTTTTGCTGATAATGAGCTTGATAGCATATTATCCTTTGACGTACTCGAGCATGTCCCCGATTACATGCAGGCGTTATCGGAATGCCTGCGCTGCCTCAAGCCCGGCGGTGTACTGCTGCTCAGTGTACCCTTTAGCCAGGTATCGGTTGAGAATATCCTGCGTGCATATCATGATGAAAGTGGCGAACTTCACCACCTGCTACCACCCGATTACCACGGCGATCCGGTGAATCCCGACGGCGGCTGTCTGTGTTATTACTACTTTGGCTGGTCACTGCTGGACAATTTACGAGCACTGGGCTACTGCGATGTCCAGGCGCTGTTTTACTGGTCAGAAAAGTACGCTTACCTCGGCGGAGAGCAGATTCTGCTGGTTGCGAAAAAACCTGAATAAAAATGTGAACCTTTTCTAAATGGGTTGCGACTCAGATTATGCAACTCATAGAAAAGAGGAATCATTATGAAAAGCTTACTGAAAAAAACCGGTCTCACATCCATAGCGCTGGTAGCATTACTCGGCGTTTCACACACTGCCTCAGCTTGGACTGCCTATCAATTGCACCACAACTACTATGCAATTGTTTGCGCCGATGGCGCTATTTTTTCTTATGGCGGCAGCGCCGACGGGCTAAATATTGTCGGTCCAGCACTGTGTGAAGGTCATGGCGGAATTGTGGGCAATCCTGGTGGCGTAGATATTAAACCCGCTACCAAGGACATTCAGAAAAAAGCGCAAACCGGTCAGATAAAGCGCAAGCCGATAGACAAGGCCTCGCCGAAACTGATGCAATAACACCGGTTACTATTTACCTTCCTAAAACCCCGAGGCTAACCTCGGGGTTTTTCAATAGAGGCACTACCAATTTAGAATAATATCGCGCACCAGCAAGCCCGATTCAGTCAAATCATTATCGCTCCAACCGCCACTGACACTGGCACCAGGTTTGAGCACTGAAGCCCCTTCATCCTTGTCATTCAGTGCCCAGTTGGCATGGCTGATCTGGTTGTCTTTGAAAAATGCCATCCACTCGAGGGTTTCTTCCAGCGCAACATCGCCATCGCCATTGGCATTAACCGTCCCCCATTCGGTGGCAAATAGCGCAATGCCATTATTCATTGCGGTGGAGGCTTTGTCGCGTAGAAACTGAGTATGTGTACCGGCATAAAAATGCAAGGCATAAGCAATGTTGTCGAAACCTGTAATGGGGTCATTAGAGGCTACATCTACATCTTGCGACCAAGTGGGCGTGCCCACGATTATCAGGTTATCTGGGTCAACGGCACGAATAGCAGCAATAACTGCCTCGGCATAGGGCTTTATAGTATTGCTCCACGATGTGGTGTTAAGGGGCTCATTATAAATCTCATAGATGACGTTATCATACTCGCCATAAAGCGTAGCCATTTCAGTAAAAAAATCAACGGCTTGCTGTTGATGCTCCTCAGCATGGTGGCTATGCCAATCAATAATTACATACATATCGCTGGCAATAGCCGCATCGACTACAGTAATGACTTTATTGCGATTATCCTCAGGCTGCTGAATGTAATGCCCCGCCTCCCTCTGCGCTCCCATGGCAGCGCGAATCAGCATAGCGCCCCATTGCTCTTTTACCCAGGCGACCGCATCGGCGTTGTAGTATTTTTCACCACCCCATCCATTTGTGCTCCAAAATAAACTCGGCCCAGCAATACTATCGACGACACCATCAAACAATATTCTATTGCCCTCTACCGTAATAGGCACCACACTGGTAACACCGCTTGCGGATGAGAATGATACCGAACTGGATGAGCTCTCTGAAGAAGAACTGGATGAAGAGCTATCTGAAGTAGAGCTGGATGAAGAAGATGCCTCACTTGAGCGCGCAGGAACCTCCGGCGGTGAGCTGGAGGAACCGCCACAAGAGGCAAGTAAAGCCAATGCGGAAACAACCGCTAGTACTTTGATTTTTTGATAATACAGAGACGTTTGAAAAAAATACATAGGGAACCTTATTTATATTATTATTAATTACACGCAAGAAAATAATTGTGGCTTACTTACACAGAGCACATTAGCATTTTTTCCGCGCCTGGGTTATAGTCTTAACGCAATTAACACTTCTTTTCCCCATTCAGTGCAATAGGTTATATAGGCACTAATAGTTAACGATAACATCTTACAAGGGCGCCAATAGATACACAGGTGCGCCACTCAGATGCGTGTCGGTTACCGGCTCACCTTTGCAATCAAGCAGATGCTGATACTCGACCTCCGGTAACGATATAGGTTGAGACTGATCTGTCCAGGCCAGCCAGACACATTGCTCCTGCGTGTGAAACTCAAAACAATACTCCTTGTCTCCGCCCCAGCGCTTGATAAAACGCGCTTTGCCTAATAATTGCAAAAAAAACTTTAATGCCACAAACGCCGGGCGCGGGCGAAAATTATTTTTATCGTCTACCAAGCCATAGCCATGAGCCGAAAGACGCCACCAGAACACTTGATCAATGTGTCCAGAGCAGAGCGCAATTACCAGGTAGCGCAACATATAATGAGCATACTCCTGTTCAGATTCACCGGGATTTTGCCGAAACCATTGGGGTGTAGTATAGGGGCTGCCCACAGGCGAGTAGATACCCGTATGCTGCACCGGCCAATTGACCTCAGAAATAATCACCTTGCTTGCGGTTTTATCTGACCACTCAGCAACGGCCTTTAGTAAGGCACATTTTTCCAGGGTAGAAAATTTCCCTTGGGCACCTTCCGGTGCGCCTCTTCTGTCCACATACAATAAATGTGACAAGCCATCCAGAGGTAAATTTCGAGGCACTGCGTTCAGTGCCGACAATACCCGGTGGTATTCAAAATCAATACAGGCAGGACCGGTCATGTTAACCGTGGGAAAGTGCTGCTTATAGGCCAGAGCCGGCATTAGCAAGGCACGATAATCTTGTGTAGACCACATACCCCACTTAACACGATTAGGCGCGTGGGCAATTTCAATATGCTCTACCTTTTCGGCAATCTTTGGAATAATATAATCTAGAAATTCTACCCATTTATCAGAAAATAAGACCGCTTGACGATCTTGTATTAATGCAACCATTACCCGAATACTTTTCTGACATAGTTTATCAATCAAGGCGAGGGACTTCTGCCACTGCTCCGGCGGCTCATGACGGTAAAAACGAATAAAAACCGGCGGGTTGCCAAGCTCCTGCAATAAAGCAAGTTCGTGTTCGATATAATCTTCATGTGGATGCAGGGCGACGCCAATACGACCCTCAAGGGCCAGCGGAGTATGATAGCTGCGCGCCAATACAGTTTTATAATGCCCCAAAACTTTCGGCAGAACCCGCAAGGCATGCATCAAATCACGAAAAAAAACCGGGAGATGGCGAAGACGAATGGGCAACTTCTCCCGGCTGCCGAGGGCGATGGTCGGCTGCGCCGACTTTTCATCCCACAACCAAATATCTTCAGGCTCAGGGTAGGCAGACGTAATCGCCGAGGCCCGCCGAGTAAGTGTGCGTATGGGATGGCGCCAGGCACGCGAACGAGTGTGCCAGTAAAAACGGTGCCGATAACGGCGCAGATAGCGCATAAACTCGCGTGGAATGTCACCGTGAGCAAAGTAAATATGTAAAAATATTTTTAGATAGGGCTCAGTTAAAGCCAATCTATCCAAATCGCGGGCACGCTGCTTTAGCGTTAATGGTCCAGCTGCAATTTTTGTACGATTGAGGTCAATAAAAACCGGGGCACCTGCATCGGGCACGAGGATATTTTGGTTGCCTAGATCCCCGTGCCTGACACCAACATCGTGCAGCGCCCTGACGGCCGGTGCAACTTTATGCAGCAAATCTATTAGCGGTGCGTTGTCACGTAGGTGATGTAAAATATGGGCCAATATTTCAGTAAAACTTGGCGCAACAGTATAATTACAAATATAAAAACTCGCTTTTAAACGACCATCTTCCCAGCGATCCAGCCAGGCTATCGGCATTGGCGTACCCACTTGGTGCTTTTGCAGATAATCAGCACTATTAAAACTGCGCTCGGCTTTACTTTTACAACGCCGGTCAATCTGGTCTTTTAACCAGCGCTGGGGTTTAAAGACTTTAATGGCAACAGGCGTATCCCCTGATGCTGTGGGCAAATTGGTTTTTACCACATAATCGGTACCCTGAGACAAACGCTCAACACTACCGCTTGCCAATAAATCTTCCAGCGCCAGCAAAGCGTTTACCAGCTCTTGGCACTTAAAGTCAGGCGCAATAACGCCTGTATAAGGCCCGAGCGCATCCGGCTGAATAAATAATTGAGTCAAAAGCGTCTCACAATATTTCTGTAAAAGCGCAATATACCATTTATGCAGCCGAGTGCGGCATCACGAATCTTGCATTTCAAACACCAGACGAGTTCGCTCACCTGGCTTTTCAACTGCCACGCCATCCACTACTTGCGGCTTGTATTTGAATTTCTCCAAGGCTGCGATGGCTGCACGATTAAACACAGTTGTAGACTCACCTGCTGCTGTGAGCGCCTCAACCACTCGAATATCGCGAGTCGAACCATTGGTTGTCACCGTAAACTCCAAAGTCACATAACCCTCCAGTCCTTGGCGTAATGCCGTTCTCGGATAAACTGGCGCCACCTGAACGATGGGCATAATGCCGGTATCAAGAACAGGCCCCTCAGTATTTACCGGCCCGGGCGGTGTTGGGGGAGGGAAAGTAACTTTCGGGCCCGGCCCGGTCGTAATAACAGTATTGTCTTCGATGACCAGGTTCTCCGGGGGCTCCTTTGTAACAGGTTTCATTGGTGGTTCCATTGTCGCCACCTCATCGGGGGGCTTGGGCATATCGATATTGGCAATAATGGTGGGGGGCTCCGGTTCCTCAACTTCGTAGTCGGTATTGATAAGAATCATCATTAAATATAAAAGGCCCAGCGTGGCCAGTACAGCTAAAGCAATAATGCCCAATCGCGAAATTCTCATAGTGGCTATTCCTTATCACAGTAAAGAGACGGACTGCCGGGCAAGTCTTGGCAGCCACTGAAATAAGAATAGTAGTGATTATCAACTACAGCAAATAAAACCGTAAACATTCTCACATCAATAAATGAGGCAAGCGCTCCGCTATTGGGCCAGCCAGCCCTCTGCGCTCGCCTCAGCAATCCGAGCGTCTATCCACTGATGTATGTCGGGCATATCCTCGGCAATAAAAGCGTGGGCAAATTCTACCTGGGAGCGCTTGATACCGTGTTCTCGCCAGGCGCGACCTTCGGTAGCGATATTCAACATAAAGGGCAGCAGGCGATCGACCACTTTTAACAGTTTTACCTCAGGGCCGTTACCGGTTTCCTGCTTCTCCCACAGTTTCTGCACCTGATCAAGTAAGGGCGCATGCTCGCGGGTCAGTCTGGCCACGCACTGGCGTTCTCGCTCGGGGGCTTGCTCACGCTCGTCGGCATATAAAAAAGTATCGCCGCCGTCGATTTCGCCTAAATCGTGCACCAGCGCCATTTTTAATAAAGTCGCGTAACACACATCCAATTGGTAGTGTTCGGCAATCAACCATGCAGCCATAGCGAGATGCCATGAATGCTCCGCTGAATTTTCCAGGCGGGCCCCTTGATTCACGTAAGTTTTACGCTCAACGCTTTTAAGCTTATCGATTTCCAGCAACATGTGAGTAATAGCATTAATTGTCATGTACCTCTCCCTCGATTGATAGACAAAAAAATGGCCCGGTGAAGGTTCACCAGGCCAATAGCCGTTTAAAAAAATGACTCTAACTGAAGCCGTGCGAAGACGGCTTTTGCGCAACCTTAGTGAGAGGGTCGCTCTACTGTGCCATCAAGTTTAGTCAGGTACTCAACCAGATCCCGTATTTGCCCGGCATCGAGAATATAATGCATGGGTGGCATGCCCGACGGCGGGTTTTGCTGGGATACAATATCGGCTTTGGCAACGCGAATAGCGTCATCGCCCGAGCCGATAATTTTGTGGGTGTCCGTCTCTTCGGTAAACAAGCCTTCCACCACACTACCATCCTTTAGTGTCAGACTAACTTGACCAAACCCCGGGGCAATGCGCGCGCTCGGGTCGACCATGGATTCCAGCAATTGCTCGCGGGTCAGCTTCAAACCGATATCAGTAAGGTTGGGGCCAACCGGCCCGCCCTGTTCACCCACCACATGGCAGCGAATACACTGGGCAGCATTGCTGTACATAAACAGCCCCCAACCATTGCGGGCGTTACCCCCTTGCAGGGACTCGCGGAACATATCCAGCGGTTTATCCTTATCTTTACTCGCCTCGTAGCTTGCCAGCAATTCATTCAGCTCGGCACTGTCGAAAGCTTTTGCGGCATTGACCAGGTCCAACTGCACTTCGGGTAAAATATCCCCGTCGATCAGTTTTTGCATCTGCACCATCAACGCCGCCTCGGCCTCAGGCTCGGCTATGGTCGCCAGAGATTTTAGCGCTGTCTGCTGTTCTTGAACCGTGGCATTTTCCAGCAGCAAGGTGTGCATTTCTACCGTCTGTGCCACTGGCAGTTCAAGTTGTGGCAACATAGCCAGAGCAGACACACGCACTTCAACTGCTGTATCGTTCATGGCTTTGAATATCACCTCGCCCATCTCGGCATAATTCAAGCCTTGCAAACTTTCCAGCGCAGCTAGCCGCACCTCGCCCGCCGCGTCCTGATCGAAGCGCTCGCGCAACAATCTGGTCGCATCGGCATAACCTAGTCCACCCAATGCGCGGGTCGTCGCCGCACGCACAACGTCGCTGTCATCTTCTAGCAGTGTTGGATAAACATCACTCAATGCCGCCTTGGCATCATCACCATTGTTACTACGCTCACCACGATAACGGCCGCTGACCCGGTCAAATACCGAGGGCTCGGCCCAATTTGCAAGGGTGGCAATGGCTTCAGCTCTGGCCACTTCTGGCCTGTCGGCACGTGCGGCAAACTCTACCAGCCGCTCGGCATCGGCACGCGCCCCGCCAAATAGATTAGCGTTAATGGCGCGGCGCAACAGGGGCTCGCCGTTAAAAGGCGTCGTCTCCAACGTCTCAGCCAGTAGCGGTAAAGCCTCGTCAATAAAGAGGTCATCGTTAATCAAACGCGCCGCATCGGTGGCGATATGTTCATTACTATCGGTGAGAAATTCCGCGACCGCCGGGTGGCGCATACGTCCCAGCGCAACTACAGCGGCAGCGCGCACTGCATCCGAAGCGTGATCGGTGAGCGCCGACAGAGCATCAGCATCCCCGATTCGACCCAGAGCAATAGCACCGGCCTGACGCAGATACACATCTTCACCATTGTTGGCCTCTAACATGGTTACCAACGGTGCCGTGGCCTCGCTGGCGCCAATGCGACCCAGTGCTTCGGCGGCAAAAAAGCGTGCGCGCGCATGCTCATGGGTGAGATTAGCAATCAAGCTACCGGTAGCAGGGCTGTAGCGAACATCGCCCAGCACCCGTGCCGCCTGGGCACGAATCTCAGGGTCGGCATCTTCCAGCAAGGGCAGCAATACTGCGGCGGCTTCTATATCACCACGGGCCAATTGCCCCACCCCCCAGATAGCGTGTACACGGCCCAGTTGCTGCTCGTGCTTCAACGCCACCTGCAAGCTATCAGCCGCACCGCGTTCAACCAGCTCGAACTGCGCCTTGCTGCGCACGCGCATATCCGCATGCGCTAACCAGTTGCTAAGTTCGCCAATCTCAGCCTGAGTGAAATCAGCAGCCAACAAGCTTTGAGTATCCTGGCGCAATGTATTTTCAGTGGTTTCCGGCGTATCCAGTTTCCACAGACGGCCCTTGCCGTTGCGGCCCCAGCCTTCAATCCAATCGGTAGTATAAAGCGCACCATCGGGGCCAAAATCCAGACCGGTGCTGAGTATGCCACGCATAAACACCTCATCCGAGGTCAAATCAAACGAGGCACCATCGGGCTCCAGGGTAAAAGCATGGATGCCCGAACGACTAGGCGTACCCACAAACTCCACCACAAAGAAATGATCTTGCCAGCGCTCGCTAAGTGCTGTTCCCGGGTTATAGGTCATACCGGTGGGGCCATTGTGGTAGGGCGCAATGGGCGGCAAAATATGCGCAGCCTGACCGTCAAAGTGCGGCGTATGGTATTTTTCATCCATCCACACTTTGTAGCTGTTATTTTTCGGGTCGGTGTATTTACCAAACTGCCAGTTAATACGCCAGCCACTGTCGGAACCATCAATCAAGTACACCAGGCGTTCAGACTCACCGGGATGATCGCCGTCATTATCAACGGTGATCAGGTTGCCGTATTTATCAAACGTAAATTCATGGGTGTTGCGCACCCCATAAGCGAAGACTTCAAAATTGCTGCCATCGGGCTCACTGCGCACAATCACGCCATTATTGGGGTGCGGGTAATGATTGCCGTCGTTGTCGGTAATATCGGCACCGACGTCGCCAATACCGTAGTACACCCGGCCATCCGGGCCTTGAGTGATACCTGACATGCCGTGGCCACTGAAACCAATATGTACACCAAAACCATCGGATATGGCTTTTTTACTATCAGCCATGCCATCACCGGTGGTGTCTTTTACGGTCCAGGCATTGGGGGCCACCGCCAGATAAACTTCTTCGCGCTGATTGTTGTAGTAAATCCCGCCCAAAACATCAGTCACTTCACTGTTAAAATCGCGCAAATACAGGTGGGCGCCGTCGGCAACACCGTCGGTATTGGCGTCAGAGATAACCCAAACCTCTTCGTTAACAACCGCCAGATCGCGCCAGTCGTGTAGGCCGTCTTCATTGCGATCAGGAATATCATCCTCGCCCAGATTTTTATCGGTGGCAAAGGTACGCTTTAAAAATGCCCGACGATCCTCTACCGTTTCAAAGCTAATAGAATCCGTTAGCCAGTGGGGATAGGGGCGAATATCAAATTCCGAGTTATTGCTGCGGTGAGTGACGGTTATCCAGGCGCGGCCCTGATAATCCATATTCAGCGCCACCGGGTCGGCCAAAAGCTTCTCGCTTGCCCACAAAGAAGCACTGACTCCCTCAATGAGCTCCATAGGCACTTGCCCGCTGATGCGCTTGGCATCCGCGGCGGCATCGGCAGGCGAGACAGTGGTTACCTCGGGGGCAGGCGCGGCAGCGAGCACAGGCTGTGGGTCTGCAGAGGAGGCACTTACATCGGCGGCACGCTCGTCGGTGCAACCGCTGAGGACAGCAATAGCCAACGCCAGGCTGGCAAGTTTACAGCCGCTAAGGCGGCCAGACGGAAAAACGCAGGGTCTAATCATAATACTCACATTTATTAGTGGATCGATGGCGACGAGCAGTTCACGCAGCTCCTCACAGAGACCAAACAACAGGCACCATGACGGGGCGTGTGCGCGGGCACGCGGGTTGATTTAGGGCAAACCTCTCCAACTTATGGCTTTTATAGGGCCGCTTTATGCCGAATCTGCATATGGCTGGCTTCTTGCTTGTTATCAATCAGGCAATTCTAACAGTGATTCTGCCGCGAGCGTATCTTGCCTTGTAATTCCGTGAGTGTGCCAAGAGCCGGGGTAAACACGCGTAAAGATTTGTCGGATCAGGTTAACCACCAGCATATCGTACCAACGAGACTCGTTTATCATGCAGTACACCAAACCTATGATCGATATCACCATGGAAATACGCCGTCGCGTGCCCTCCTCCATGAAGCCCGGTATCAAGCTGGCCAACCCGGAAATACTTGCGGAACTGGCAAACTACTACCCAGAGTGCAAAGACACCATTACCAGAACGCTGATCAAGGAATTGATGCACCTGGCAAAAGAGGGCTGGCCCGAACGGCTGCAAAGCCCTGAACCCATTGCCAGCAAAGGCCAGGTAAAAGTGTATCGCGGGCAGGTGAGCCTGGAGAGCCGGGACAGTGCCCCTAAAGAGAGCAAACGCCCGGTACGTATGTATCGCGGTCGAGAGGTGCTCGCTTAAGCGGCGCCTTGCAAGGTGGTACGCACCGACTCCAGCAAAGCAATCGTAGCCCGTATTCCCGCATCAGCAGACAGGGTGTGACCTTCGTACTCAATGCCCACATAGCCCCGGTAACCGGCCGCCTGAATAATACGGAATAATTTCAAATAATCGAAATTAACCTCTTGGCCCTGTTCATCAAAATCAAACGTCTTGGCGCTAATGGCACCGGCAAAGGGCATTAAGTCGGCCACCCCCTGATACACATCGTATTGCTTGACGCACGGGGAATTCCACATGCCACCGTCTTCGCGCTCGTAGCAGAAATTACCAAAATCGGGCATAGAACCGCACAAAGGGTCGTCTACCTCGGCCAAAACCGCCGCCAACATAGCCCCGTGAGAAGAAAAACCGCCGTGGTTTTCTACCAGAATGTTGATGTTGTAATCTCGGGAAAACTCCACCAGCTCGCGCAAACTATCCACCGAGGCCTGATGCCACTGTTTTTCATCACCGGCACCGTGTAAGTTCACCCGAATACTCTCACAATCAAGATCAGCGGCCGCCTCGATCCATTTATAATGATTCTGTACCGCCAGCTGACGGCGATCACTCTGGTGCGTTGATAAATCGCCCTCGCCATCGACCATAATCAGCAGGTTTTTAACATTATGATCAACCGCGCGCTGCTTGAGAGCCTGCAAAAAAACCTGGTCCCGCGCTTTATCCATAAAAAACTGATTTACATATTCCACCGCACCGATATCGTAACTGGTGCGTGCCACAGCGGGGAAATCCAGCGGGCTTAAAGATTTATCAAAGAACGCTTTATTCAGCGACCACTGGGCGAGAGAAATATCAAAATCGAAAGGCGTTGATTGCTCAGCTGCACCTAACACACTCAGGTGACGGCCAAGGGTGGCCGCCCCCACAATAGATGCCAAGCCCATAACACACTGACGGCGAGAAAAATCCATATTGCAAACCTCGAGATAGCTGGCCGCATAGGCCTATTATTGTTGTCGATGAAACCGGTTCACCCAAAGACGGGATTGTAGCGACTGGCGGAGCAGATGTCACATTAGCGGAGCAGACTCACCGAAACCTCAGAGAGCCTGTTAATAAGCCCAGGCTGTGCCTCACCTTATTCGAGGTCCCTAATGCCAGGCGCGATGTTGACTGAATTGTGGGCGCAAAAACTCCATTTGATCACCGCGAATACGATCCGTATTGGTGAGTGCCAGGTACTCGGCATTATTGGGGCAAAAAGGCAGCGCCAGCAGCTCCATAGAAATCTCACTAAGCAGGGCATTACCTTTGTGTTGATTGCAGCGCTTGCAGGCGGCAACCACATTTTGCCAAATATCCCGGCCTCCACGACTGACCGGGTGCACGTGATCGCGCGACAGAGCACCGCTGGCAAAATTTTTACCGCAGTACAAACACAGATGATTATCGCGGGCGAATAGTGCGCGGTTGGTGAGCGGCGGGATCATTCGCCCCTGGGCAATACGTTTACCGCCGCAGGCGATAATAGCGGGCAAGGTGATTTGTGAACGCAATCCAGAACAGCGCGCATAACCACCTAGCACCCGGCGCACAGGACCACCCAAACTCCAAGCCACCAGGTCGCGGGCGTATAGACACACAGCGTCTTGCCAATGCAGCCACTCGATAGGTTGGCCGGCAATATTCAATCGCAATATGCGCGCTTGCATGACACCTCCTGCAATGACAACGGACAACGCCCGCAACAAAAAGCCGTTCAGGTGTGCGTGCTAAACAACAGCACGGCTATCGCCACACTCTATCCAAACTGCATGACGTTACAATGAATGTACCTGTTTTTTATCTAATTACCTATTGTTTTTGCAGAAAAAACGGCCAGGTTGCCGCTAAAATGAGTCGTGCCAGCCCAGATCACCAGCGGTTATCTGTTGCAGATGTTGTTGCAGGGTTTGCACCTCGGTAAAGGGAACCAGTAGATGAAGTGTTACCCGCTCGGCGTAGGCTGCCTGCTCGACCGTCATACCAAAACCCGACAGGGCATGACGCACTCGCTCCTCCAAGGCGAAACCCACCTCGACAGACACCGGCACGGTAGGGGTAATGTCCCGCAGCTGGGCAGCATCCAGCGCGCCCGATACCGCCGCGCCGTAGGCCCGGACCAAACCACCCGCGCCTAACTTTACACCCCCAAAAGTGCGCACCACCACCGCCACACAATCACCCGCACCGCGATGCTGCAACACACCGAGCATGGGCTTTCCGGCGGTACCCCCGGGCTCGCCATCGTCGCTGAAAGCGGCATTACGCGGTTGATCGGCCGCGCCCAACAAATAAGCCCAGCAATAATGGCTGGCTCCCGGCTGTTGATTGCGAGCACGACTGACGGCTTGCATAGCCTGCTCTCGACTATTGATAGGCGTCAGCAGCGCGGTAAAAGTACTGCGCTTTTGCTCGTGACAATAGTGCGCGGGCGCCGCAAGGGCGGTATAGGTTCGCATCATGGCATAACACATTAATCTGCAGTGAAGTCGGTATTGTAACGGTGGTGAGGGCCAAAAGAGAGCGGCGCTTAAAATACGCAGGCAAAAAGAAAGCCCCGTGATAAGGGGGCTTATCGCGGGGCTTGCAGGATGGAGTTTAATCCGAAACTCGTGGGCGGCGTGTGTCCTTGTCCTTGCCTCAAATCCGTCTGTTACTGTCCGTAGCCATGCCAGTATCGTTCAGTCAGGCAAGAGGTGGTAGTCGCCATAAGCAGCACAGCGTGTGCGACATCTCCTACACGACTAAAACACTTCCTCCGGCTCCAGATCAAACAAGTACTCGGGTGAAATATCCAATTGGCGCATAATATCCTCGCCCTCGGTGCTTTGCAGAGCCTCCCTGTCCTGCTCGGTCAAGTCACCCTCCAGCCCCTGCTGCACCACAATTTCCACCCGGCGGTTACGAGCGCGGTTCTCAGCGCTGTTATTGGGGGCCAAAGGCCGGGTTTCGGCAAAGCCCGCCACTTCAAAGCGCCGCGGCTCCAGGTAGCCGCCGCGCAATAACTGAGTGGCTACTGTGGCGGCGCGCATGGCCGACAAGTCCCAGTTAGAACGAAAGCGCGAGGTATTGATAGGAATATCATCAGTATGCCCCTGCACCTGGACACTACCGGGCTTAAGCATCAGTACCGCTCGCACCTCGTCTATTACATCGTAATAATCAGGGCGCAGTGTCGCCGAGCCCGACTCAAAAGAACCTTGCTCGCGAATGCGGATAATAATCTGCCGGCCGCGGGTTTCGATTTCCAGTTGGCCGCTGGCAATGCGCGACTCAAGCTTAACGGCCAAATCGGCTGCATCCTGACGGGTTTGCTCCACCAGCGTTTGCAAGTGTGCCTGCAGGCGGTCACGAGCGCCGCTGTCGGCATCGGGCTCACCGCGCTGAATATCGTATTCCTGCGAATCACGCACCTCGAGGCTCATTTGGGTAATATCCTCGGTGCGCTGAAAAATCTCATTAACCGGCGTTGGGTCGGGTCGACCGGGGCTGAATTCCTGGGCGATAATGCTGGTGCCTTTGGGTACATCGTGCACCACCAGCTCCGTTTGAACCCCAAACGCCTGAGCCAGAGAACCGGCGAGACGTTTAAATTTCATCGCGTCCATTTCAGAAAACGACAACAGCAGCACAAAAAAGCACATCAACAGTGCCATCAAATCGGCAAAGGTCGCCATCCAGGCGGGTAAACCTGGATTGGATTGGCGTTTGGGCTCTTCGCTCTCGTCACTCACGTCTGCACCACCGGTCTATTTACCCGCCGCACCGGCAGCATCCACCGGATCGCGTTTACGCTCGGGCAAATAAGTACGCAACATCGAATCAATAATGCGCGGATTCTGACCATTTTGAATGGCCAACAGCGCATCAATTATCATGCTTTTAATCAGAAACTCTTCCTGTGCCCGTAAGCGCAATTTATCGGCAATCGGCAAAAAAAGGGCATTGGCCAGCAAAGCACCATACAGTGTGGTCAACAAGGCAATAGCCATGGCCGGGCCAATGGCTTTGGGGTCATCCATATTGGCCAACATGGCAACCAACCCCACCAGGGTACCAATCATACCCATGGCCGGGGCGACATCCCCCAGCGAGGCAAAAATAGATGAACCCATACTGTGTCGTCGCTCGGCCAGCGAGCGGTCTTTCGACAACATGGCCCGCACCACTTCAGGGTCGTGGCCATCGACCAGCAACTGAATCCCCTTTTGCAAGAAGTTATTACCCACTTCTTTGCCTTCGAGTGACAGCAAACCACCCTTACGCGCCGCATCGGCCAGTACTACGACTTCGTCGATCATATCCAGCGGGTCATCGATTTTGTTAAAAAAGCTCTTGCCCGCTACTTTGAAAGCCGAGAGAAACTGCCCAAGACTAAACTTAGCCATTACCGCAAAAAAAGAACCGCCTACCACAATTAACAGTGAGGGCGCATTGACAAACATGCCAAGCTCACCGGACATCACCATAGACATAATAATCAGGCCCAAGGCGCCCAAAATGCCTATAAGGGTTGCTAAATCCACTCGTTACTCCTCACGCTCGTGCCCGAAGCAGGCTGCGGCCGATCATTATCATGGGTTGCTTTCACATCAGGTACCTATTTATTCGAATAGGTTAACCGTAATTATTGGCTACCACCAGCGGCGCGCGTGGCAAAATTTAACCACCACTGCACGAAAGCGGCCCCCTGGGGTTATAATAGCGCCACTTGCTCTTATAGTTCATCGGCAGCGCCGGTAAAATCATAAGGGCCAAATCGACCCAACACCTCAAGGTTGCGCTATGCCTGCCAAAAAGAAAAGCCTCGATCTGGAAACCGCTTTAGCCGAATTGGAAACCATTGTTACACAGATGGAAAGCGGTGAGTTATCCCTTGAAGAGTCGCTCAAGGCTTTT
>DATBNH010000089.1:0-11791 GCA_036554405.1 Cellvibrionaceae bacterium
GAGTCGGATAGCCCAAGCCAAAGGAGCTATGACCCGTGAAGATATCCCCTTGAAGGGTGAGATGATTGGTAAAGCCGTAAAAATTGTTCAGGGCCTGCAGGGCAGCTTGAATGATACCGAAGGCGGTGAGTTGGCGGCTAATCTTGACGACCTTTACGATTATATTATTCGCCGTCTGATTCAGGCCAATAGCGCTAATGAACTTGCTATGTTGGATGAATGCGGGCGTTTACTCGCAGAAATTAAAAGTGGCTGGGACTCCCTTGCCTCAGCGCAGTTTAACCCATGAACCTGCAGCTAGTTACCGCACCTTCGCTGGCCGGTGAGGCAGGGGTGTTACAATTGCAAGCGCTGCAAAAAGACATGGCGCGAGCACTCGCCAACAATGACATCGATCGTGTACGTCAATTGGATCATACCTGTGCAGCCTTGCTCGATAAACTGGTTGAGGCCAATCGCGATAACCGAAT
The DNA here is from genome assembly GCA_036554405.1 of Cellvibrionaceae bacterium. Classification (GTDB taxonomy): domain Bacteria; phylum Pseudomonadota; class Gammaproteobacteria; order Pseudomonadales; family Cellvibrionaceae; genus Gilvimarinus. The sequence continues at coordinate 471 of DATBNH010000089.1, forward strand.
GTTACTGACGCTGGCACTGACCGACTTGAAACAAGTTTACGCGAATCTGATTAACGAGTGCCAACTGCGAGTCACACAAGCTTGCCGGTAGGTGGGTAATCTTTCGAATGACAGGAGTCTGCTAAATGCACGGCTATCGCCCCGATCAACTCGCACGTCACTATCGTCTGCTCGGGCTTGAGGGAGAAGTAAGTCAGGCTTCACCGCACCGACTAATTCAACTGTTATTTGAACATCTACTGGTGCGTCTGGCGCTGGCCCAAACCGGATTCGAACACCGCCAGATTGCTATGCGCTCTGAAGCCATAAGTCGCGCCATAGCCATTTTGGATGCCCTGCGTGATAGTTTGGCGATGGAGCAGGGCGATCTTGCGCATCAGCTTGACAGTTTGTACGAATATTGTTCAAGACGGCTGCTCGATGCTACCCAACGACAAGATCCGGCGCCGTTATCGGAGGTCTCCGCTCTCGTGCAAACCCTTAAATCAGCTTGGGACGGGATTGCCCCCGGCGCCAAAGACTGACAAAATAGCTGACGTTTGCCGGCGTTTGCATGTTTAATTATTATTCCATTAGCCTTTGTCATGTCATTTGTTTGACGAATCCTCGCTCGGCGTCTATTAAGTAGTATGGGTGGCGTTTTTCCGTCAGGCGATAATTGTCCGCTTGGAGACGTTTCACACAGGATAGGGGTTTGAGGAATGTGTGAGAACAATAAGATCCTGATCATTGATGATCAGGGAGGAAGCAAGGAACTGGAGACAATCCTGGCTTTTCTTGGGGAAATTACCACTGTTGTGTCGTGTGCAGAACTGCCTGCGCAGTTGCTGGCCGAGCCTGAAGGTGGTGGTTATATGCTGACGTTAGTAGATGCCAGCACTTTTGCGCGCAATCCATCATTGCTCGATAGCTTGCAGGGATGGAATGATGAGATGGCGGTAGCCCTGCTGGGAGAGATTAACGCCGGTGAAGCGGATATTATTCCCTCCAGCAAAGTTATTGGTACTTTGACACTACCGGTAACTTACAATCCGTTAATGGATTTACTGCATCGGGCACGTTTATACAATGAGGCTCAAAGCGCCAGTAAAAAACAAGCGCAGCGTCGCCCGGTACATCTGTTTCGCTCACTGGTTGGCACCAGCCGTGCAATTCAAACCGTGCGTGAAATGATGACCCAGGTCGCGGAAAAGGATGTATCGGTGTTAATTACTGGTGAATCTGGAACCGGTAAAGAAGTCGTGGCGCGCAACCTGCATTTCCATTCCCCCCGGCGCGACAAACCCTTTGTTCCTGTCAATTGCGGTGCTATTCCTGCTGAATTACTGGAAAGCGAGCTGTTTGGTCATGAAAAGGGCGCCTTTACCGGTGCTATTACTGCCCGGGCTGGTCGGTTTGAGTTGGCCGAGGGGGGGACGCTGTTTTTAGATGAGATCGGCGATATGCCGCTCAATATGCAAGTCAAAATTTTGCGTGTGCTGCAAGAGCGCAGCTACGAACGGGTGGGCAGCAACAAAACGCAAGAGGCGAACGTCAGAATTATTGCCGCCACCCACCGCAATCTGGAGCAAATGATTGAAGAGAGCCGCTTTCGCGAAGACCTGTATTATCGCCTGAATGTGTTTCCTATCGAATTGCCAGCACTGAAAGATCGCACCGAAGATATCCCTTTGTTGATTAACGAGCTGGTATCACGTATGGAAAGCGAAAAGCGCGGTTCCATTCGCTTTAACTCGGCGGCAATCCTGTCTTTGTGTTCACATAACTGGTCTGGCAATGTACGCGAGCTGGCCAATTTGGTAGAACGCATGGCTATTATGTACCCCTACGGTGTGGCCGGGGTTAACGATTTGCCACCCAAGTACCGGCATGTACTAGTAGAAGATGAAAATTTTCTGCCCGAAGTATCCGGACACAATGGTAATACTGGCGTGGTCAGTCTTAATGACACGCTGCTGTTGCCAGATCAGGGTATCGATTTGCGCGAATATATCACTGGCCTCGAGCGCGATCTGATTCAGCAGGCACTTAATGACAGCGGTGGGGTTGTCGCCAGAGCGGCCGAAAAATTATCTATAAGGCGTACCACCTTGGTGGAAAAAATGCGCAAATATGATTTACAGCGTTAACCCACACTATTACTCAAAAATCGCTTGCTTAATGGCTGACGCCTGATCAAGTAGATTTTAAAGCCAGCACGGATTGCCAGATTTTTGACTTTTCAATTTCGCCGTTAACGTAACTCATTGATAATATTATAAATATTGAGTTGGCACTGGAGTTGCAACCGCTATAGCTAAATCATAGCAACGCCAGAGAACGGTTATCTTCTATGCCCAGAGCACAGCAACTACCGGTTGATATTAACGCTGTCACGCACCCGTGCTCACTGTCACCGGATGCCAGTTCACGCGAGGAGGCATTACACCATGCCTTTGCACTTTTCTCCGATTTATCAGAGCAACTGACGGCATCTTATCGAACTTTGGAGGCGCGGGTTGCCACCTTGAACGCCGAGCTAAGTGAAGTATCGTATCAGCGCAGACAAGAGTTGGATGAAAAACAAAAACTTGCCGCCAGGCTGGAAAACCTGATCAGTTTTTTGCCCGGTGGCGTGGTAGTGCTCGATAGCAGCGGGGTGATTGGCGAGTGCAATCCGGCAGCGCTGGACTTATTGGGCGAGCCCCTTGAAGGCGAGCTATGGCGAGATGTGATTGCCCGCAGTTTTGCTCCTAAACAAGATGACGGTCACGAGGTCTCGCTGGTGGATGGTCGACGTATTTCGTTGGCGACGCGCAATCTTGGAATTGATGGCCAGATTATTTTGCTCACGGATCAGACTGAAACTCGACGTCTACAGAGCGAACTCAGTCGTCACGAAAGACTCTCGGCACTGGGCAAGATGGTATCGGCTTTGGCCCACCAGATTCGCACCCCTCTATCGACCGCCATGCTTTATGCCGGACATTTAGCCAATCCCGCGCTCGACAGTGACAAGCGCGAGAAATTTACCGTGAAAATGACCAATCGCCTGCGCCATATGGAGCGTCAGGTGCAGGATATGCTGTTGTTTGTAAAAGGCGAATTGCCATTGGATGACCTCATTACCGTAGCCGATTTGCAGCGTGAATTGGCCGAGGCCATGGAAATGCCACTGGCCACAGCTTCTGCCCAGTGTGAGTGGCAATTGGATAATCCTGTTAGAGGTAGCCTGCGCTGCAATCGCGATGCCTTGGTCAGCGCCTTGTTAAACCTGGTGGAAAATGCCCTGCAGGCATCCGGCTCCGGCGCAGTTGTAGTGATTACGCTGGCCATCGTGGAGCGAGAACATCAACCATTGCTGGCCATTAGCATTGTCGATACCGGTGCAGGGATGAGTGCAGATATGTTGGCTCATGCTCGCGATTTATTTGTTACCAGTAAATCTCAGGGCACTGGTCTTGGGTTGGCCGTGGTTGATGCAGTAGCGCGTGCTCACAAAGGTTTTTTTACATTGCAATCAACCGAGGGGCAGGGCACATGTGCCGGATTACTTTTGCCCCTTGTGGATTAATTTTATATAAAAGGCGGTAGTTATCATGTCCTTGGCAGTAGCTCAAATTTCTTCTGGCCAAACCCCCACGATCATGATCGTTGAAGACGATCCGGCGCTGCGTGAGGCTTTGTTGGATACCTTGGTCTTGGCTGACTACCCGGTTATTGTCGCCGACAGCGCCGAGCAGGCGTTGCTGATGCTTAAAACTGAACAGACCATTCGCCTGATTGTTTCAGACGTCAATATGGGCGAGCTCAGTGGCTATGATCTGTTGCGTCAGGTGAAATCCGATTACCCGCACATTCCCATGCTGTTGATTACCGCCTACGCCAGTATTGAGGACTCGGTAACCGCTATCAAAGAGGGTGCGGTAGATTATCTGGTTAAGCCTTTTGAGCCACAATTGTTCATTGAAACCGTGGCGCGCCATATGGGCACACCGGGCATTACCACCGATCAACCTGTCGCTGAGGCTGAATCGAGCAAGCAATTATTGCACTTGGCGCAGCGGGTAGCGCATTCGGAATCAACGGTATTGATCATGGGTGAATCCGGTACCGGTAAAGAAGTGCTGGCGCGCTATATTCACGATCACTCGCCGCGTCGCGATCGGGTTTTTGTGGCTATTAATTGCGCGGCAATTCCAGAAAATATGTTGGAGGCCATGTTATTCGGGCACGAAAAAGGTGCCTATACCGGCGCTCACAGCAGCGCGCCGGGTAAATTCGAACAGGCTGAAGGCGGCACTCTATTGCTCGATGAACTGTCGGAAATGGACATTGGCCTGCAGGCAAAATTACTGCGTGTGTTACAAGAGCGCGAGGTAGAGCGCTTGGGCGGCCGCAAAACTATCAAGCTTGATGTACGCGTCATTGCCACCTCCAATCGGGACCTGCGCGCCGAAGTGATGGCCGGTCGGTTTCGTGAAGATCTCTATTATCGTCTCAGTGTTTTACCACTAGAGTGGGCGCCTTTACGGGATCGACCGGAAGATATTATACCCCTTGGCGAGAAGTTGTTGGCACGTCATGCCCGCAAGCAAAATCGACGACACGTGGTGCTGGATGCGTCGGCTAAGAGGGCGCTGCTCAATTATCGCTGGCCAGGCAATGTGCGTGAGCTGGATAACATTATGCAGCGCGCACTTATTTTACAGCAGGGGCGGTCCATTAGCGAAATGGACCTGGGCCTGGTAATGTCCAACAGCTACAGTGAAAAACCTAGCTTGCTGGACGATTTGGCACAGAGGCCTTCGGCTTCTTCGGTGAGTGATTTTTTCACTGAAGCCCCTTGTAATGATGCCGGTGTAATAGCAACGGCTGCACCATTGGGTAATGATCTTAAACAACGGGAGTTTGAGATTATTATGCAAACCCTTGATGAGGTGGCAGGTAGCCGTAAAAAAACCGCCGAACGGCTGGGAATCAGCGCCCGCACCTTACGCTATAAAATAGCCCGCCTAAAAGATGCCGGGTTTATTATCGACTAGCTCGCCTACACTTACTCCACTATTTCAGCTGGGTGCACAGCACCCAGGTCTCTGCTCTGCTTTAAATAACCCCTTTTTTCCGGCGGAGGGCTTCCGCTTTTATTCTTGGCCCGTTTTATGCAAAAACCTTCTTGGAAATCCTAAAGACTGCTCAATCGCCAAATTATTGTCACCAAGTAACGGCTTGAGCCCGGATGAAAAGAGATTGCTATGACAGACCGCGTAGATATTAACAGCCTGTTGACACAGATGCGTACCTTGAAATCCCAGACCCAGGCCTTTCAAAAGCCCGATGGAGTGGTTGGACTCAATCCGCTACAGGGCACTGAACGGGTTGGCAAATCCTCTGAGACGCCGGGTTTTAGTGAATTGATGGCGCAGGCGGTAAATAAGGTAAACGACGTTCAGCAGGCGTCTGGCGCTACCGCTGAGGCCTATCAGCGTGGTGAACCTGGTGTCGATATTACCGATGTAATGATCGCCTCGCAAAAAGCCAGCGTCGCTTTTGAAGCCACGGTACAAGTGCGCAATAAGCTGGTTGAAGCCTATCGCGACATTATGAACATGCCAATTTAAATAACGTATTGATAAAGAGGTGGTTATGGCCGCGACTGATATGGCCGCAACAGGCGAGCGTTCTTTGGATAACTCCAGCCGCGCCGGTAATGATTTGACCGAGGGCTTTAGCAGTTTGAGCCTGGCGCGACAAATCGGGCTAATGTTGGGCCTGGCGGCTTCGGTAGCGCTCGGGTTCGCCGTGGTGCTCTGGAGTCAGGAGAAAGATTACCGTCCTCTCTATGGCAGTCTGGATCAGCTCGACTCATCCGAGGTGATTTCGATCCTTGAACAAAATACCATCGCCTACAAAATAGAACCCTCCACCGGTGCTTTGCTGGTGCCCAGTGAAGATATTCATATGGCGCGGTTAAGACTGGCCGAGGTCGGTATCGGAAGCAATCAGGCCATAGGCTTTGAATTACTGGATCAGGAAATGCCTTTGGGCACCAGTCAGTTTATTGAAAATACCCGTTATCACCGCGGCCTTGAGGGCGAACTGGCGCGCACCATTACCAGTATAAACAGTGTTCGCTCGGCGCGTGTGCATTTGGCTATCCCCAAGCGCTCGGTATTTGTTCGCGACGTGCGCAAACCCACGGCATCGGTATTTTTGGAGGTTTTCCCTGGTCGCGATGTCGATCCGCGTCAGGTTAAAGCTATTGTCAACTTAGTAGCGTCAAGCATTAGCGAGCTTAATAGTGACGATGTAACGGTCATTGACCAACAAGGGAATTTGCTTTCTACCGGTGAAGAGAGCGAGCAAATGGTAGTGGCAGATCGCCAGCGCCAATATACTCATTCGGTAGAAGAGCGACTGCTACAGCGTGTTAACAGTATTTTGGAGCCGGTCATAGGGCGGGGTAACTACCGTGCAGAAATCAGTGCCGATATAGACTTTACAGCTATCGAACAGGCCGAAGAGCGGTTTAACGGAGAAGAGCCCAGTGTTCGTAGCGAGCACACCATCAGTGAAGTGCGCAGCGGCGACAATGCCCTCGGTGGTATTCCCGGGGCTCTGACCAATCAACCGCCTGGAGCCGCCGCTGCGCCCCAACAAATTGATCCATTGACCGGCGAACCTGTCAATAATGAGCAAATTAAGCACAGTCGGGAAAACATTACTCGTAATTACGAGGTTGATCGTACCATCAGCTATACCCGTAGACCTCAAGGCAATATTGCCAGGCTCAGTATTGCTGTAGTGTTGGACAATAAAAATATTGTCGACGAGGAGGGTAATCCGGTAAGTGAACCCTGGAATGATGCCGAAATTGAACGTTTCACGACCTTGGTTCGCGATGCCGTAGGCTTTGTTGAGGCCCGTGGTGATCGGGTGAGCGTGATTAATTCAGCGTTTTTGCAACAGCAAGAAACCGTTGCCGAACAAGTTGACACGCCCTGGTGGCAGCAGAGCTGGTTACAGGGCTATTTGCGCCCACTGGTAGGTCTGCTGGTTATTTTGGCGCTGATTTTTGGTTTGTTGCGGCCGGTACTGAAAAGCATTGCCAAGAGTGGCTCGCGGGTCGCTGAAGATGAAGAGGCGCGGCAACTGGCGGCGCTGGAGGCGGCGGGATTAGGCGGTGACTTATCGGGCGATTCTGTTACCCTGACTGGAGGTGCTATGGCGCTGCCGGGGCCCGAGCAGGGTTATCAGCAGCAACTCAATGCTATTAAGGGTTTGGTGGCAGAGGATCCCGGTCGGGTAGCCCAGGTGGTGAAGTCCTGGATCAACAAAGAGGAATAAACGGTGGCAGAGAAAAAAAATCAGGCAGCCCTGGCACCACGTAACTCGGTGGACCAAGCGGCTATTTTGCTGATGTCACTGGGTGAAAAAGATGCCGCCGAAGTGCTCAAACATATGGGCCCCAAGGAAGTTCAACGTATTGGCGCAGCCATGTCGACACTCACCAATGTGCGCCAGCAAGATGTGCAGCTGGTGATGCAGAATTTTCTGGAAGAGGCGGGTAACCTCACCGGCCTGGGTATGGGTGCAGACAGTTATATTCGCAATATGCTGATAGCCGCTGTTGGCGAAGACAAGGCCAACAGCCTGGTGGATCGGATTTTATTGGGCGGCAACACTACCGGGCTGGATACCTTAAAATGGATGGATGCGCGTTCGGTGGCCGACATTATTCGCAATGAGCATCCGCAGATTCAAGCCATTGTGATCGCCTATCTCGATGCCGATCAATCGGCCGAAGTGCTGGCGTTTTTTACCGAAAAAGTGCGGCTCGATATTATGATGCGGGTGGCGTCGCTGGACAATGTGCAGCCCAGTGCTTTGCAGGAGTTAAACGATATTCTGGAAAAACAATTCTCTGGTAAAGCGGGCTCGCAAACAAAAGCCATGGGTGGTTATAAAGTGGCGGCGGAAATCATGAACAATCTTGATGGCGGCATTGAAGCCGAGTTAATGGACGCTATTAAAGAGATGGATGAGGATATGGGTACGCAGATTCAGGATTTGATGTTTGTTTTCGAAAACCTCAAAGATGTGGATGACCGCGGTATCCAAATGCTGTTGCGCGAAGTTTCCAGCGAAGTATTGATTATCGCCCTTAAAGGCTCTGATGCGGATTTACAAGAAAAAATCTTTAAAAATATGTCCAAGCGCGCTGCCGAATTACTGCGCGATGACCTGGAGGTGAAAGGTCCGGTACGTGTCTCCGAGGTTGAGTCTGCGCAGAAAGAAATTCTCACTATCGCCAGACGCATGGCCGATGCAGGAGAAATTGCCTTGGGCGGCAGCGGCGAGCAGATGATGTGAGTATAGTCACAGGCTTAATAACGCCATGAGCGATAAAAAGAATCCCAATAGAATTCCCGCCGCCCAGGCTGGCCGCTGGCAATCGTGGTCATTGCCGAGTGTGGATGGCCGTGACCATGCTGTTGCCAGTAATGAAAAGCTGGCCAGAGATACCGGAGCGCGAGCCGGTGAAAGCATTGAAGATGTGAACCTTAAAGATATCAAATCGTTTGGCAAAATGACTGCCGAGCAGCTTCAGGAGATTGTTCACAGCGCCGAGCAAGAAGGTTTCGATAAAGGCTATCGAGACGGTTTGAATCAAGGCCGCGACGAAGGCTACAAGGCGGGGCAGCAGCAGGGCTTAAGCGAGATGCGCTCGCAGCTGATGGCCGATCAAAAACGCTGTCAGGCCCTCGCTCATGCCTTAACCTTTCCGGTGGAACAACAGGACCAGCAACTGCAAGCACTATTGCTGACTGTGGTTGAGCGCCTGGCACGGGCTGTGGTCAGGCGTGACCTTACCGTCGCCCCCGCTGATATCGGTGCGCTGGTACGTCGTGCTATTGCCGCCTTGCCAAAGGGCGCCAGCCATGTCCGTATTTATCTGCACCCGGATGATCTGGCGCGCGTAGAGTCACCTCTACGGGAGCAAGCTGCGTTGGAATTTATTGCCGACAGGGAGTTAAACCCGGGTGGGGTCAGGGTTGAAACACCCGATAGTTTGGTTGATGACAGTGTGGAGCACCGTCTAAATGAGGTGATCGAGCGCTTTATGTTGCAGCAAGACAGCGATGAGGTGACCACCGACGAGCAGCTATTTGCCCGTGAGATTCAAGAACAAAGCGCCCCTTTAGCTGAGCCCTATAGTGGCAGTGAAAAAACCACCGATAGCGATGCAGTTGATGGTGAAGATCCGCAGCGGTCAAACCCGGAGTGGCCAAACCATGAGCCATGAGCGACAGCCACTGTGGCAGCGTCTGCGGCCCTATTTACCCGCGCCGAGTGATCCGGTGCCGGAAGCTGAAGGGCGTCTGGTGCGCTCGGTGGGGCTGACACTTGAGGCGGTCGGGCTAAATTTATCGGTGGGTCGTCAATGTCTGGTGATCACCCGCGATGACAGGCAAATTGAGGCCGAAGTGGTGGGTTTTTCGGGTAACAGTGTGTACTTGATGCCGGTGAAGCACGTTCAGGGGCTAGAGCCCGGTGCCCGGGTGGTGCCTGTTTCTCACAGTGCGGCCATGCGTATTGGGCTGCAAACACTGGGGAGGGTTATCAATGGCATTGGACAGCCCCTCGATGGCAAGGGCGCGCTGGCCGGAACAGAGTTTCTCGATCAGGTGCCCAGTGTCATCAATCCGCTTAACCGCCACCCAATTCACGAACCTTTAGATGTGGGTATACGCGCAATCAATGCGCTGATTACTGTCGGACGCGGCCAGCGCATGGGTTTGTTTGCCGGTAGTGGTGTGGGTAAAAGCGTGCTAATGGGCATGATGACCAAATATACCACCGCCGATGTGGTGGTGGTGGGTTTGATCGGTGAGCGTGGACGCGAGGTAAAGGAATTTATCGACCAGATTCTCGGCCCAGAGGGTATGAAACGCGCTGTTATTGTGGCTTCGCCTGCCGACGATGCGCCATTAATGCGACTGCGCGCTTCGCAGTTGGCCAGCCGCATTGCCGAGTATTATCGTGATCTGGGTCTTAATGTACTGCTGTTGATGGATTCGTTAACGCGCTTTGCCCAGGCTCAGCGAGAGATTTCACTCGCGATTGGCGAGCCGCCTGCTACCAAGGGCTACCCGCCCTCGGTATTTGCACGTATTCCTGAGCTGGTAGAGCGAGCCGGCAATGCCGACAAGGGTGAGGGCTCGATCACGGCATTTTACACGGTGTTGACCGAGGGCGATGACCTGCAAGACCCCATTGCCGACGCGGCACGCGCCATTCTCGATGGGCATATTGTTTTGTCCCGCAGCCTCGCCGAGGAGGGTGTATATCCAGCCATTGATGTGGAGTCTTCCATCAGCCGGGCCATGGTTAATATTGTCTCGGCTTCGCAGTTAAAGTCCATGCAACGCTTCAAGCAACTACTGTCACGGTATGAAAAAAACCGCGATTTGATTGCCATTGGTGCCTACAGTAAAGGCGCCGATCCCGATACCGATGAGGCCATTGAACGCTTTGGCGCCCTGCGCCTGTTTATACAGCAGGGGTTGGGTCAAAGTGTTCATATGGCCGAGTCTTTGGCTAACCTTACAGCCGTACTGGCGCCAGGCAGAGGGGCAGCCGAGACTAGTCCGCTGGCAGTCCAGCACCGCAGGCAGTAACTTTGTATGACTGTTAAGCGCTCCCAGCGGTTACAGGTGGTGCTTATGCTTGCAGAGCGCAAAGAGCAAGAGGCGGCACGGCATCTCAGCGAGTTTCAACAATTGGTTGATGGCGAGAAACAGCAGCTGGAGACATTGATTGTCTATAAAGACCAGTACATAGAGCAGTACACTCGCCAACAAAACACCATGGCCAGTGCCCAAATGAGCCGTTACAGCGAGTTTATTCAGCACTTGGGAGGGGTGGTCAGTAATCAACGGCAGAAACTGGAACAGCTGCTGGTGCAGCTGGAAACGGTACGCCAGCACTGGCAAACACTGCGTTACAAACGCCGGGCCATTGATGATCTGGTAGCTAGACTGGCTCGCGAAGAGGATGCCGAAGCCGAACGGCTACTGCAAAAAATGCTCGATGATATGACCCCGCGCCAACGCCGATAAATCGTTAAAAAGATAGGGTATTTGTGCATTTTGGGCTATTCTTGACAGCAAGGGATAGGGTGTTCAATAGTGGCCGGCCATAGCGTCTGTGGCAGGCTCTCTGATTATGTGAGGTAGGTATGGCAATATCGTCGACGCTCTCTGACGATGGCTCCGAACTGACGATAGATATTAAAGGTCGGTTTGATTTCAGCGCCCATCAAGACTTTCGTGGGACCT
>DATBNH010000094.1:0-3905 GCA_036554405.1 Cellvibrionaceae bacterium
AGGTCCCAAAACCGACGATAATCATGCCGATTAGCAGCGGCGGCATGCCGAAGTGCCGGGCGGTGACGGCCGCGCCTTCCACAAAACGGTCCGCACTCCAGACCAGCAATGCCAGCCCGCCCAGAATTGCCAGAATTGCCAATGCCATAGGTACTCCGAGTCAGTATGTTTGAGCGGCGATTGTAGCGCTAACGAGGCGGAAAAGAGAGGGGAGTTGCTTGTCCAGGAGCAGATAAATTTTGCGAGAAAAAAGGGCGGGCAGTGCCCGCCCAAAAACGTCTACCAGATACGCACACGCTCTTGTGGTGGCAGATAGAGGTCGTGTTCTGGGCCCACGTTAAAGGTGTCGTACCAGGCGTCCACATTGCGCAGGATGCCATTGACGCGAAACTCGTCGGGGCTGTGGGGCGCTTTCAGCAGGTGTTCACGCAGAGCCTCTTCCCGATACTTGCTGCGTAGCGCCTGGGCGGTGGCCAGAAAGAAACGCTGATCGCCCGTCAAACCATCCAGTAGCGGTGGCTCGCCGTGCTCTGCCTTGTGGCGCTGATAGGCTGCGTAGGCCAGTTCTACGCCCGCCAGGTCGCTGATATTTTCGCCCAGAGTTTGCGCGCCATTGATAGTGTGTCCGGTCACTGGCGAGTATTGATTAAACTGCTCCACCAGTGCGCCGGTGACTTCACTGTAGGTCTCTGACACTGCCGGGGTCCACCAATCGCGTATCCGACCCTTTTCGTCAAAACCGCGACCCACGTCGTCGTAGCCGTGGCTGATCTCGTGGCCGATGACCACACCAATCGCGCCGTAATTGACGGCCGAGTCGGCGCGGTGGTCAAAAAAGGGCGGTTGCAATATGCCGGCACTAAAGGTGATTTGATTAAGCATGGGCATATAGGACGCATTGACCACTTGTGGCGGCATCATCCACAAATCGCGATCCACTGCTCCCTCAAGTTTTTGCAGCTCGCGTTGCCAGAGAAAAGCATTCAGGCGCAGCATATTGCCGAGCAGGTCGTCGGCGGCAATATTCAATTCGGTGTAATCAATCCACTGTTGTGGATAGCCGATACGCGGCTCAAAGGTGGCCAGCTTTTTCAGGGCCGCGCCGCGCGTGGTCTCGTCCATCCAGCTATTATTGTGCAGACGCTCCTCCAGCACTGCCAGCAGGTCATCCACCAGCGTTTCCACCGAGGCCCTGGCGGTGGGTGAAAAGTGACGTTCCACATAAAGCTTGCCCACGGCATCCCCCAGTTTCTCATTAACCAGCTCGGCGCCACGCAGAGTGCGCGGTTTTGTTTCGCCGACTCCCCGCAACTGGCGCTGGTAAAAATCGAAGTGCAAGTCGCTGATGGTGCGCGGTAAAAACTCAGCGTGATCCTTGATGAAATGAAAGCTCAGGTAATCTTTCCAGGTCTGTAAGTCTTCAGTGGACAATAATTCGGCCATGGTGCTAAAAGCGCTGGGTTGCATCGCTATGACTTTATTGATGGGTGTAAGCCCGGCGGCGTCAAGATACGTGCGCCAGTTGATACCGGGCGCGGCCTGTTGCAGCTCGGCGACGCTCATGGGATTGTAGATCTTGTCCAACTGACGATTGTCAACTTCGGTCCAATGGGCTTCGGCAAAATGTGTTTCCAAGGTCAGTAACTGATGGGCGCGCTCGGCGGCCCGGGGTTGATTGGCGGCCCGAAACAGCTGCTCAATAAAAACCACATACTGGTCGCGAATGGTTTGAAATCTTTTGTCATCGCCGAGGTAGTGGTCGCGGCTCGGTAATCCCAGTCCGGATTGAACAATAAAAACGGGATTCTGCGTGGCGTCGGCAGGGTCCGGCAGAATCCAGAAATCAAAAGGCGTAGTGCTGTGAACCTGTCCCAGCTGTGTGACTAGCGCCGCGCGACTGTCGATAGCGTTTATGGTTTGCAAGTGGGTGGTCAGCGGCGTGAGCCCCAGCGCTTGCACATGTTCGCTGTTGATCCAGGCGGCGTAAAAGTCACCCACCAGTTGCGCTGTGCTGCCAGGTGTGGCGTCGTCCTCCCGCGCCATGTCCGTTATGATTGTTTGCACCTGCTGGTTCGACTTTTCACGCAGTATTTCAAAGGTGCCAAAACCCGATTTGTCAGCGGGTATTTGTACGTTAGCCAGCCACTCGCCATTGGCGTAGTGGTAAAAATCATCGCCGGGGGCGACATGCAGGTCGCGAGCACTGAGGTCGACACCCCAGTCCCCGTATTCGGGTGCAGTCGTGTCAGTGGTGGAACTGGTACCGCAGGCACAGAGGCTGGTTAGAATCAGTGCAGACATCAAGGTTTTCATGGTGTTCTCCATCGCTATTGTCGGGTCGATGGATCCAGTTTGCCGGTCTGTGGGCGCGCGTAAGGACAAAAGGTGCCGGATGGCGAATGCGGGGTATAAGCGGTAACTACCGAATCATCGAGTCATCTAATTATCGTTCCCCGTTCCCCGTTCCCCGTTTATCGATGACTCGCACTAAAGACTCAGCCGGTCTTTCAGACTCGCGGCATTGCGACGGGAGACTTCGATGGTCTGGCCATCAGTCATGGTGAGATCGTAGCCGTCGCCCACCGTGGGCTGGATATCGGCAATGGCGTGGATATTGACCAGATACTGGCGATTGGCGCGGAAAAAATCCTGCACAGGCAGGCGAGTCTCCACCTGGTTGAGGGACTTTTTGACAAAGGCTTTATTGTCCTCAAAAAACAGGCGCACGTAGTTTTTACAGCTTTCGATATAGCGAATCTTGCCCACGTCCACCAAGTGGCAGCGGTCGCCATCCTTGATGAAAAGTCGGCTGGAAAGGCTCAGCGGAGGTTCGACAAGGGTATTGGCGGTTTGAGTGAATTCCGAGCGTGTTTCTTCGCTCTGGCTCAATTTGGCTATGGCGCTCTGTAATCGCTCTTCACTAATGGGCTTGAGCAAATAGTCTACGGTGTTGTAGTCAAAGGATTTTACCGCGTACTCGCTGTAGGCCGTGGTGAAAATAATCTTCGGTGTATAGTCCAGGCTTTCCAGCAGTTCAAATCCCGATTCGCCGGGCATGTGAATATCCAGAAACAATAAGTCGGGCCGCTGTTCAGCCATTAACTGGCGCGCCGCCTGCGGGTGATCGGCGGCACCGGTGATAGTAATGTGCCCAAAGTTTTTCAGCATGCGCATCAAACCCTCGCGGGCGAGGCGCGAGTCCTCAATAATCATGGCTTTCATGGCGATGTTTCCCTGGGTAGTGCCAAGCGGGCGATAAAGGTGTTGTCTTGTATGCGGGTTTCCAGCTGTGCTTGCTCTCCGTAGAGCAGGCGCAGGCGATGGGTAATATTGTCGAGCCCAGTCCCGGTATTGCGGTTTGCTTTGTCGGCCAACGGGCGCTCGGGGTTAACGGGGTTGATGACTTGCAGTGTGAGTCTGTCGGCGGTGGTTGTCGCGGTGATGCACAAGGTGCCGCCGCTGCGCAGATTTTCAAAACCGTGCTTGATGGCATTTTCAACCAGCAGATGCAGGGACATGGGTGGTATCAGACAGCGACGGGCGAGGTCGGGTATATCCTGCACCACCGCCAGTCGGTCTTCATGCTGGAGTTTAACAATGCTGATATAGCGCTCGATAACGTCCATCTCTTCTGCCAGGGTGATTTTATCCTGGCGGTCGGCAGTCAGCGAATGCCGCAGAATATCCGATAGCGCCGTGATCATTCGGTCAGCATGCCGGGGGTTCTCGTGAATGACAAAGCGGATGTTATTCAGGGCATTAAAGATAAAATGCGGGTTGAGCTGGCTGGACAGGCTGTTGAGCCTGGCCTCTTTCAGCGAGTTTTGCAGTTGCAAATTACTGATTTCCATTTTACGGGCGCGGCGGCTTTGCACAATAAATCCGTAAATAAATACCCATGCCGC
>DATBNH010000096.1:0-10307 GCA_036554405.1 Cellvibrionaceae bacterium
CTGCCAGCATTTCTGACGTATAATCGAGCAACAATTTAACGGCCAGTTCCACGTCACGCACAGGAAGGTGGTCTTGCCGCTCGGCAATATATTCGATCAATTCTGATTTTGTCATGGCCTGGCCTCGTTGTACGTTTTAACAGGCTGCATAGCCGACCATTGGGCCGACCGTTACCCTAGCTTATAACGTAGCCAGCCTAGACGCAACTGTTATATTAACGTAAGCCCTTGATCTTAAAGCGTAAACCCATCGAGACTAATCAGTTTCAGCTGCGGTGACAGCGATTGTATGCGTTTATAGCAGGCATAAAAAAGGCCGGTACAAGACCGGCCTTTTTCAACTCAATAGAAGCTCGATTTAGTCTTTCGCTTCCATCTGCGCCTTGATCAGATCGCCCAGTGTGGTCGGGGCAGACTGCTCGGCTTGCTTGGTTGAGTGCTCTTTGATGGCGGACTTCTCTTCCGCATCATCTTTAGACTTCACCGACAAGCTAATGCTACGGTTTTTACGGTCTACACTGATGATTTTGGCTTCAACTTCATCACCTTCTTTGAGCACATTGCGCGCATCTTCCACTTTCTCACGTGATAGCTCAGAGGCCTTCAGTACAGCTTCTACATCATCAGCCAGGGTAATAACAGCGGCCTTGGCTTCAACTTCTTTGACGATACCCTTGACGATAGCACCTTTGTCGTTCTCTGCAACATACTCGGAGAACGGATCGGCTTCAAGCTGCTTGATACCCAGTGAAATCCGCTCACGCTCTGGGTCAATAGCCAGTACTACAGTTTCGATTTCATCGCCTTTCTTGTATCTGCGAACGGCTTCTTCGCCCACTTCATGCCAGGAAATATCTGACAGGTGAACCAGGCCATCAATACCGCCATCCAGACCGATAAAAATACCGAAATCAGTAATAGACTTGATTTTACCGGTAATTTTCTCACCTTTAGCACAGGTGCGGGCGAAGGCATCCCAAGGATTTTCCTGGCACTGCTTAACGCCCAGAGAAATACGACGGCGCTCTTCATCGATATCCAATACCATTACTTCGATTTCATCACCTACATTAACCACCTTGGAGGGATGAATGTTCTTGTTGGTCCAATCCATTTCAGAGACGTGAACCAGGCCCTCTACGCCCTCTTCCAACTCGGCAAAACAGCCGTAATCGGTAAGGTTGGTCACTACAGCCTTAACGCGGGCACCTTCAGGGTAGCGGCCGGTAATTTGCAGCCATGGATCTTCACCCAGTTGCTTAAGACCCAGAGAAACGCGGTTGCGCTCGCGGTCAAATTTCAGCACTTTAACGTCGATTTCATCGCCCACATTAACGATCTCGCCCGGATGCTTGATGCGTTTCCATGCCATATCGGTAATGTGCAGCAGGCCGTCAACGCCACCTAAATCAACAAAGGCGCCGTAGTCGGTCAAGTTCTTAACGATACCTTTAACGGCCATGCCTTCTTGCAAGGTAGCCAGCAGCTCTTCACGTTCGGCAGAGTTGGCTTGCTCAAGTACAGCGCGGCGAGATACCACAACGTTATTGCGCTTCTGATCGAGCTTGATAACTTTAAAATCCAGCTCTTTGTTTTCCAGGTGTGCGGTTTCGCGCACTGGACGAACATCAACCAATGAGCCCGGAAGGAACGCACGAATACCAGCAACGTCAACGGTGAAACCACCTTTAACTTTGCCGTTAATAATACCTTTAACCACTTCATCAGCCGAGTGCGCCGCTTCCAGCACTTTCCAGGCTTCTGCGCGCTTGGCTTTTTCGCGCGACAGGCGGGTTTCACCAAAGCCGTCTTCAACTGTTTCCAGGGCAACTTGTACTTCATCACCGATCTCGAGGACCAGTTCACCGTTGTCGTTGTAGAATTGGCTGGCGGGGATAACGCCTTCGGATTTCAGGCCGGCGTGAACCGTAACCCAGTCCTTGTCGATATCAATAACCACACCGGTTACGATGGTGCCGGGCACCATATCAACGGTTTTTAAACTCTCTTCAAATAATTCGGCAAAACTTTCGCTCATGCTCACAAATAATACCTGTCAGTAAGTTATGCCATGGGGTCGGCGCACCGCCACACGGCTCCGTATCGCCAGAGACACGGGTCTGTTAAAAGTCAGCAGGAAAGGTGCAAAATCTGGCCACACCGCCCCGCTCCTGCGGGATCTTCACCCCTTTTCGGGTGCAGGTTCCAGCAGGTGGGGCAGGCTAGCAGAGAAGGCTTGAATTGGCAAGTAAAACTTGCTGTAGACCGCTTGGGGCCTGAGTTTACCGGCGAATATCTGATTTTAGCTGTTACAAAACTGGGCCTTAATATACTCGCGCACAGCACCCCCTACTTCCGGGTGCCTAGCTCCATACACCACATTGGCAATGGTATAGCCGGTTTTGCTGCCGCAGTCATGGCTGCGGCCAATCAATTCGTAGGCCTCTACCGTTTCACTGATCAGCAGTTGATCCAGCGCATCGGTGAGCTGAATCTCGCCGCCGGCGCCTGGCTGCGTCCGCTCCAATAGATCCCAGGTGGATTGGGACAGTACATAGCGGCCCACAATAGCCATATTAGAGGGCGCATCGTCGGTTGCCGGCTTCTCTACCATTGCCCGTATCTCGCGGCTGTTGCCTGGGCCTATGTCTTTGCCCGCACAATCTACAACCCCGTATTTGGAGACTCGCTCCCAGGGCACCCCTTCTACCAGAATCTGGCTGTTACCGGTTTCATCAAAACGTCGCACCATGCCGGCCAAATTATCTCGCTTGGGGTTGCACTCATAGCTATCCACAAGCACATCGGGCAGCAATACCGCAAAGGGCTCATCGCCGATAACCTGTTTGGCGCATAATATTGCATGGCCTAGACCCTTGGCCTCCGACTGACGCACAGAGATAACTGTTAACCCTTGGGGGGTAATGGAGCGAACCTCCTCCAGCAAAGAGCGTTTAAGGCGCGCTTCCAGTTGCGCTTCCAATTCAAAGCTGGTGTCAAAGTGGTTTTCTATGGAGTTTTTTGACGCGTGTGTCACCAGTACTATCTCTTTAATGCCTGCGGCAGCGGCTTCATCCACCACATATTGAATGAGCGGCTTATCCACCACCGGCAACATTTCCTTGGGAATGGCTTTGGTGGCGGGCAACATCCGCGTACCCAAACCGGCAACGGGAATAACGGCTTTTTTAACGTGCATACTCGACTCCTGAGTTAGACCTGAATCTGGAACTTTGATCGCGGCGATTCGTGCAAGCCTTTGCCGCCACAACGAATTTTATTCGGTTGGTGGCACTGTCTAATACAACGCCTCTCACAAAATCCACTGTATCAATAAAACCTTAGGCCAAGCCCACACGTAGAAGTTACGGACTCAGCTTAGTGTTAACAAACATCCAACAGCGCTATGATTTCGGCAGTCTTCGCTTGCATCAACGCTTTGTCGCCGCGGCTTTCGACATTTAAGCGCACGACCGGTTCGGTATTTGACATGCGTAAGTTAAAACGCCAGTCGCCGAAGTCCATACTAATCCCATCGGTAGTATCTATACTCTCGGCCTGTTCGGCAAAATGCGCCTGGACTTTATTAATAGCCTCGGCAGCATCGGCCACCTTGCGGTTAATTTCTCCCGGGGAAGGAAAGCGACCAATACACTCTGCCATCATTGATGACAAGGTGGCGCTCTTGCGGCACATCAGCTCGGTGACCAACAACCAGGGAATCATGCCGCTATCGCAGTAGAAAAAATCGCGAAAATAATGATGTGCGCTCATCTCGCCGCCATACATGGCGTCTTCCTTGCGCATCCGCTCTTTGATAAAAGCATGGCCGGTTTTCGATTGAATGGCTTCGCCGCCCAGGCGCTTGGCAATATCCTGGGTATTCCAGATCAGGCGCGGGTCGTGCACCACCTTGCCACCACCGTTTTTAATGAGAAAGGCCTCAGCCAGAAGACCAACCAAATAATAGCCTTCAATAAATTCCCCACGTTCGTCAAAAAAGAAACAACGATCAAAGTCGCCATC
This sequence comes from Cellvibrionaceae bacterium, assembly GCA_036554405.1. Taxonomy (GTDB): domain Bacteria; phylum Pseudomonadota; class Gammaproteobacteria; order Pseudomonadales; family Cellvibrionaceae; genus Gilvimarinus. Next base: position 4,027 of record DATBNH010000096.1, read on the forward strand.
CCAAGCGATACCCAGATCGGCACCAGAGGCCAGCACCGCATCGCGTGTAGGACCACGATTCTCCTCAAGTAGAGGATTGGGAATACCATTAGGAAAGGTACCGTCGGCCTGGTGATGGATTTTGATAAACTCAAAGGGCAGTAGCGACTCAATGGCATCAATCACATGGCCGGCGGCACCATTACCGGCGTTAACTACAATTTTTAAAGGCTTGAGAGCATTGGTATCCACATAGCCCATCAAGTGCTCGATATAGGCAGGCAAGGTATCGCGCTGCTCATACTTGCCCCGCCGCGACTCTTCCACAGGAGGAAAGTCACCGGTCTCAGCAATACGTTTTATATCCAAAAGCCCGGTATCACCACTGATGGGTTTGGAGTTTTCCCGAATCGGCTTCATACCGTTGTAATCGATAGGATTGTGGCTGGCGGTGACTTCAATGCCACCAGAGCTCTGCAGGTGGCTGGTAGCGAAATACACCTCTTCGGTACCACACATGCCGATATCGATAATATCCACCCCTTCATCGCGCAGCCCGTTGCTGACCGCCTGCTTCAATGCCTCACTGGTCAGGCGCACGTCACCACCCACCACAACGTTTTGTGGTCGCAAAAATTGCCCGTAGGCGCGACCTATACGGTAGGCAATATCTTCATTTAATTCTTCGCCCAACTTGCCGCGAATATCATAGGCTTTAAAACAGGTCAGAGTCATAATAATTCCTATTCGTTCATCTTATCGATTACAGGCGCCCCGCTTACGCGCACATTGATACGCCGTTGAGGGCTCTCACTGCGCCATTATAGGGCTTTTTCAACATTACATTACCCGTATCTGTATAACAGCTTGATGACTGAGCTGATTAATGCAGAAATCGCACCAAAAAAGTGAAGCATTTTTGAGCAACGGGTTAAGTGGATTTATATTGATCTTTTTCTGTGCGCCCGTACCTGGTTGAGAATAACATTTAAAACCTCATCTATGCTCATGAGGGTACTGTCGATAACCACCGCATCATCAGCTGGTTTTAGGGGTGACACCTTGCGTGATTGATCGCGCTCATCGCGCTCTTTTATATCATCAATCAGTGCTTGTTTATCTACCCCAGCACCCGCTTGCTGAAGTTGCTGATAACGCCGGTCGGCCCGCGCCTCGGCACTGGCCGTTAAGAATATTTTACAAGCGGCGCTGGGAAACACAGTAGTGCCCATATCGCGGCCGTCGGCCACCAAGCCGGGGGGCGTCAGAAAATCCCGCTGTCGTTGCAGCAGTGCTTCGCGCACTTCGGGCATAGCGGCAACCTGTGAGGCGTTCATGCTAACATTTTCGTCACGGATAGCTTGGGTAACGTCCTTGCCAGCGAGGAGTATGGTCACCTGATCGCCCTCGGCTTCAAACACCACATCCAGCTCCCGTGCACAGTGGGCGAGCTGCTGAGGATTGTTAAGGTCAACCCCCGTGTACTCAGCGGCCAGTGCCGTCAAGCGATAGAGAGCGCCACTATCGAGCAGGTGAAAGCCGAGTCTTTGGGCCAGTAATTGACTAAGCGTGCCCTTGCCTGCTCCACTCGGGCCATCAATGGTAATAATCAACGGTTGTGTCATCTTGTGCTTACCTTAAACTATCGAGCAACTGTTGACACGCAAGCAGCGGGTCGGTCGCACGGGTAATAGGGCGCCCTACCACCAGATAGTCGCTGCCAGCCAGCAGCGCTTCTTTAGGCGTCATGGTGCGGTGTTGGTCATCGGCTTGACTGTTGGCAGAGCGAATACCCGGCGTTACCAGTTGAAACTGCTCGCCGCACTCCCTTTTCAATGCCCTGGCTTCACGCGCCGAACACACCACCCCATCGAGACCACTGACTTTGGCCAGCCGAGCCAGATGCAGCACTTGTTGTTCGGGTGTATTTACCACCCCGGTGGCGCGCAAATCTTCCTCGCCCATACTGGTCAGAACGGTAACCCCAATCAATAACGGGGGCTGGGAGAAAGCCCCAAGGACCTCGCGGGCGGCGATCATCATACGCTCACCGCCGCTGGCGTGGACATTCACCATCCATACACCCAAATCTGCCGCTGCACGAACAGCCTGTGCGGTGGTATTGGGAATATCGTGAAATTTTAGATCCAGAAACACATCGTAGCCAAGGGCAATCAGGCGTTCAACCACGGCCGGGCCGCAGCAGGTAAAAAGTTCCTTGCCAACCTTAAGCCTGCAGGAATCCGGGGAAAGACGATGCGCCATGGCCAGGCAATCATCAACATTATCGTAATCCATTGCCACAACCAATTGTGGCTGGGGTGAAGCTCTCATCAGCACCTCTTGATTCAATGTTCAACAGGCGCCATTAAAACAAACTTCATCCGCTAACGCAGTAACAAAACCCGGCTAAAGAAGAAAAAGAGCGCCAGCGTACCGGGCATCCCTGCCCGGGCGCTGACCAAGAGCTTGAACTCAACGGTCATCCTGACCTGTCGATGCGACATCCTGTCGCCATGGATTCATCCTTGAATCCAGCGCCACCTCCTGTGGCTAACCAAAGTGCCGATACACTGTGATCGGTGATCTTCCCTGACCACCCGTGGTACTACTGCAAAACAATACGTTCGCGATTCTGCGCAAGAGTCGACTGGCCTATGCCGCGAACTTCCAGCAACTGCTCTAACGACTCAAATGGACCATTCTGCTCACGCCAGGCAATAATCGCCTCGGCTTTTTTCTCGCCTATTCCCTTTAACTGGGTCAAGTCGACAACATCGGCCGTATTCACATTGATTACCGCCATCGCCTGCTCTTGAGGAGCCTCATCGGCACTGGCAAAAGGTACCACAGAAAAAACCAGCATTAGGGCGAACAGTAGAACTTTCAGGTTTTGCATAGAACACCTCCTTGTTGAGAAGTGCACTCCGTGTGCACAGGTTCAATGGTAGCCAAATACCAGTAAGCCACAAGGTAAAAATGTCTGCATAAACTGTAAGAAAAGTCGGAGGAAAACCGAGGAAATGGGCTTAGTAGGACGTGGGAAATGTCGTACAGAGTAAAGAGCGCCACGGCCAGCAATGGCGCTCTTTGCCGGGACCTGAATTATTTTTTCAGAAAATCAGTAACATCCCGCGCCTGCCAATGGGGGAAATGCTTGCGGATCAGAGCATTTAATTCAATTTCAAAAGCGCTGATGTCAGCCTTTTGTTCAGCAGTGCTGCCGCTCTGCACTGGCGCAATGACCATCCCTGCCCCAACGGTAATATTGGTCAGCCTGTCAATCACAATAAAGGCGCCGGTGGCGCGATTTTTGTGATAGTGGTCGGTGACCACCGGTTGACTCAGTGTCAGATGCGTTACGGCGATATCGTTAAGCTGTAGTTTGTCGATGTCATTATGCGCCTGGGTATTAACATCAATTTGATAGTCAAGTGATGAAACATAACCCGAGACTGTTTTGGTGGCAAACTTGAATAGATACTCGGTGCCGGCACGGCATACACTGTCGCTCATCCACACCATATGGGTTTTAAAATGTTGTGCCGGTTCAATATTATCATTGGCCAACACCAGCATATCGCCGCGGCTGACATCAATTTCATCGGTCAGAGTCAAAGTGACAGCCTGCCCGGCAAAAGCGCTATCAAGCTTGTTATCAAAGGTGACTATTTCTTTAATACGGCTTTGCTTACCTGAAGGTAGTGCTTTTACGGCATCGCCGACATTGATAACGCCCGAAGCAATGGTGCCGCAAAAGCCACGAAAATTAAGGTGTGGACGGTTAACATACTGCACCGGAAAGCGGAAGTCTGTGTAGTTTTTGTCGGCGGTAACCGGTACTGACTCCAGTATTTCCATCAAGGTAGGGCCTTTATACCAGGGCGAACGCTCGGAGTGATTAACCACGTTGTCGCCATCGAGCGCTGACATAGGTACAAATTGCACGTCAGACATGCCCAGTTTTTGCGCGAAGGCCAAGTAGTCAGACTTGATATCAATAAATTTTTGCTCGCTAAAATCCATCAAGTCCATTTTATTAATAGCCACTACAATGTGTTTAATACCCAGAAGTGAGGCAATATAACTGTGGCGACGGGTTTGCGTCATTACACCATAGCGAGCATCAATTAGAATAATGGCGAGATCGCAGGTAGAGGCGCCCGTGGCCATATTACGGGTGTACTGTTCATGCCCGGGGGTGTCGGCAATAATAAACTTGCGCTTTGCTGTAGAGAAGTAACGGTAGGCCACATCAATGGTAATGCCCTGCTCCCGCTCTGCCTGCAAGCCATCCACCAAAAGTGCCAGGTCAATCTTTTCGCCGGTAGTGCCATGCTTGCTTGAATCCGATCTGATTGCTTCAAGTTGATCTTCATAGATCATTTTGGAGTCATGCAGCAGACGACCAATCAGCGTACTTTTACCATCATCCACGCTGCCGCAGGTCAAAAAACGTAGCAGCTCTTTTCTCTCGTGTTGAGCCAGGTAAGCATCAATATCGGTGGCGATTAATTCGGACTGGTGACTCATGGTGCGATCTCAATATATTCGTGACTAAAAAGCTGGTTTATGTGGCTCGGTGTCTTGCGCTGTATACGCGGCGTATTAGAAATACCCTTCCTGCTTTTTCTTTTCCATTGACCCTGAGCTGTCATGATCGATAACGCGACCTTGGCGTTCAGAGGTAGTGGTTAGCAGCATTTCCTGAATGATTTCTGGCAGCGTAGTCGCCTCAGACTCTACAGCTCCCGTTAGCGGATAACAGCCAAGTGTGCGAAAGCGAACCATTTTTTCCTGGATTTTTTCATCGGGGCCAATGGGCATACGTTCATCGTCAACCATGATCAGTGTGCCATCGCGCTCAACCACGGGACGCTTGGCCGCAAAATACAAAGGCACAATCGGAATACTCTCCAAGTGGATGTATTGCCAGATATCCAGTTCCGTCCAGTTTGATAAAGGGAATACGCGAATACTCTCACCGCTATCAACGCGGCCGTTGTAGATATTCCAAAGCTCAGGGCGTTGGTTTTTAGGGTCCCAGCGATGATTGCGATCCCGGAATGAATAGACCCGTTCTTTGGCTCGAGATTTCTCTTCATCCCGCCTGGCACCACCAAAAGCTGCATCAAATTTATATTTATTCAATGCCTGTTTCAGTGACTGGGTTTTCATAATATCGGTATGCTTGGCGCTACCATGGGTGAACGGGCCGACGCCACTGTCCACGCCTTCCTGATTAATATGCACCAGCAAGTCCCAACCCAGATCTTTAATGCGCTGATCGCGAAAGCTGATCATTTCACGGAATTTCCAGGTAGTGTCAACATGCATCAGCGGAAACGGTGGCTTTCCGGGGTAAAAGGCTTTTTGAGCCAAATGCATCATTACCGCCGAATCTTTACCTACCGAATACAGCATCACCGGATTGTCAAACTCCGCTGCCACTTCGCGAATAATATGGATACTTTCAGCTTCTAGCTGTTTTAAATGCGTAAGATTATATTGCTCGGACATGCCGTTCACATTTTTCCCGTCAAGTTAAGAAGGCCCGATAACTACTCGGACAATGCGTATTGGTGCGTATTATAGGGCAAATGATTGCCTATCAGTAATGATTGATTACTTCTAAGGATATTCCCATCTGTTTGGTCAGCGCTACAAAATCCCCAAACGCGGGGGCAACGCTATCAAAACATTTAATCCGAATCGGATCGACAGCCCTGATGCCCGCGAGAACAAATGCCATAGCAATACGGTGATCGTTAAAGCTATCCACTTCGCCGCCGGTCAAGGTACCACCGGTGATAACAATGCCATCGGGCAGTGGTTCAGCAACTACACCAACGGCTTGTAAACCTTTAGCCATCGCTTCAATACGATTGCGCTGTAAAGCACCCGTCAGGTGGGTTTTACCCTGTGCACACGCAGCGGCCACACACAGCATTGGAAACTCATCAATGACACAAGCCATTACTTCTTCGGGAATATCACAGCCCTTTAGTCGTGCATAGCGAACACGAATATCCGCCACCGGTTCAGCATTGAGTATACGCTCGGCACTGGTAGTAACATCGGCTCCCATCAGTTGCAAGAAGCTGATAACACCGGCACGGGTGGGATTGAAGCTCACCTGGGACAGGGTTAAATCCGAATCGGGCGTAATGGCAGCGGCCATCATAAAAAAAACCGCTGACGATAGCTCACCGGGCACACAAATACTACCGCACAGATGCCCGCCGGGGCTAACCAGATAATCCGTGTCGATCCCTTCATCTTCTGGCATCAAGGCCCGGCTA
>DATBNH010000122.1:0-9887 GCA_036554405.1 Cellvibrionaceae bacterium
AAACCTTGTGGATAACAAAGGCGACAGTCAGGATGTGCTGATTAACTATCGGTATCTGGAGTGATGCCTTTCAGGTCGTAGGCGAAAGCGATAATGTAGGCTATAGCCAGGTACAGCTTTTCGGGGATTTCATCGCCAAGCTCGAGGGTTATCAGAAAATCAACCAAAGAGGGATTATCACACAAGGGGACATCGTGCTCCTTGGCTACATCAATAATTTTTTGCGCAAGCTTTCCCGTGCCGGTGGCAGTGATAACCGGGGATGATTTACCATCGTAATACAGGGCCACCGCCTTGCTGATTTCCTCGGCTGAAAACTGATCTTTCATGTGTTGATATCCACCAATGCATAAGCCAGCCGATTGCCGCTCTGGACCGGTTCTCCGCGATGATATTTAACCTGGCTTACATCAATGCCGGCACTGCTCAGTGCTTTTTTTATGGCGGAAAATTTCGCCCGCGCCTCGCTTAATACCGACGCATCAGCGGACCAAAAATCAAGGCTCAAAACATTCCTGACAAACTTCAGGTGCGCGTGAAACTCACCGATGCTCTGAGTATCGAGGTGTAACTTTACCTGCCAGATTTTTTCGCTCGGTGTGTTTTTTTCACGCCCTGACTCCGGGTTTTCCTGCTCCTCATGGATAGTCATTTTTATCAAGTGAATTTCGCCATCGTGACGCACGGGTACATCCATGGCCAAGGCGGTCGGTGTCGATGCGGGCAACTCGCCACCGCGAACCCGGGGGTTATCCGGTGACAGTTGACCGAGCCTCACCCGTGCCAGATTGGCCAGAGTTTGCTGGTGGAGCAGGGTGACCAGTTGTATTTGCAAGGTGCGCATTTCACTGCTGGCCGGTGGCGTGCTCGCCAGTAGCATAAGTAATCCGGGTAATCCCTGTTGTGTCGCTAACAAGGGTTTGGCGCCATCGTAACTGCCAGCTGGAGGTTGCACAGGTTGAGCAGGAGTCCCGGCTGTCGAAGGGGGTGGCGCAGCAGCCGGAGCGGCGGGCGAAGGCAATAGCGCATTAACCTCGCTGCGGGTTAGCCCCACCAGGCCCGCCAATCTGTCAGGGGCAGACAGGGTCGCTATTTTCAACAGTAGCGCCTTGGTATCGGTATTGAGAATCTGACTAACCTCAGTGCTGGGCGCCTGCCTGGCAATCGCCGCCGCCAGCCGTGGCTCCAACAGAGCACCACTGTGCTCAATAGCCGCCTTTATTGTCGTCGCCGGTGGTACAGGTAAATCCACCGTAGCGGCCGCGCCACCGGCGCGATCCAGCTTGATCGGCCGCGCCGCCAACTCGGCCAGTAAATTTTGCAACGTCGACGCCTGCGGGGTATTAGGCAAATGCTGTAAACCCTGCTGCCATACATTGACGGTACTCAACAATGCCGGGCGACCCTGTTCGGGTAATAGTTGCCGCAAAACCTGGCTGATTTGGTCAAGCGGTGGGGGTTTTGAGCTATTAGCCGCCACCAAAGGCGAAGCAGGGCGGGGCGCAGCATTCGCCGTCACCGGGGGGGCTTCAAGGCCGGGGGGCTTTGGCGGTTGTAACTGCAGGCGGTTATCGCTATTGAGCAAAACCTCGACCTTTTGCCCCTTCTGCAGCAGCTGGTCAGTTACGGTAATCAGTGTGTGCCCTTTAATAGCCAGCGCTACCATATACAGCGCCTGGCGACTTAACAGTGACTGTAGTGCTGGATCTGGTGCGGAATTGCTGCGGGCAGGGCTCGGCGATGGACTGTCCAGCGTCTGGGGCAATTTGGCCAGTGGCAGTTCAATGTCGCGCCGCTGCCACTGCCCCTGCAGCGCATCAGCACTGGCCACCTTGCTCACCGAGGCTGTTACTACTTGTCCTCGCGACAGGCCCAGAGCTGCCTGCAGGTCGGCGTTAACCGGGCTTGCACCTCTGGCCGCAGGGCTAGTGGCGCCATAAAGCCGGGTAAAATCAATGGGCATAACAGACCTCCAACACCAATCTTATCTCAGATTAGGTAAACATTTGCCCTCTGGGTCGCTATAATCCCCCCAGTTTGGCCGATGAGTATTAGCCAGTTGTCGGCCGCCAGAGCCCGAAGTTGAACCACAAAGACCACAGCACAGGAATCCTGAGTGTCTGAACCCATATTAACCCTGCAAGAGCTCACGTGCGAGCGCGATGAGCGTCTGTTGTTCAGCCACCTTAATTATCGCTGCCAAGCTGGGGACCTGGTGCAGATTTTGGGGGCCAATGGCGCTGGTAAAACCTCACTGCTGCGTATCCTGGCCGGGTTGATTACCCCGTTGGAAGGCCGCGTTTTATGGCGTGGTAAGACTATCGCGCATCAGCCCGATTTTGTGCGGGAGCTGTTATTTTTGGGTCATCAGGTGCCGGTCAAAGGCCTGCTTACGGTGCTGGAAAATTTACGCTGGCTTAACCGTTTACAAACGCGTAACCCTTCAATAAGCGAACGCGAGGCTCTGCAGAGGGTAGGGCTGGAGGCCTGCGCCGATACACCCTGCCAGCAGCTTTCAGCGGGGCAGCGCCGCCGGGTTTTACTGGCGCAGTTGTATCTTAGCCAAGCGCCCCTGTGGATTCTGGACGAGCCCTTTACCGCCATTGATCAAGCCGGGGTGGGTCAGCTGGAAACCGTCATTGATCAGCATCGACACAACGGCGGACTGGTATTGATAACCTCGCATCAGACTCTCAAGATCAATGCCATGCGCCATCTGGACCTGACGGATTTTCCGCCCGATAACAGGGTCTACGACCATGAATGAGCAGACCCGGGGGCTGTTTACTGCCTTCACCGCCATCCTCAAGCGCGACCTGATGCTTATCTGGCGCCATCAGAGTGATATCCTCAATCCTCTGGTGTTTTTCCTGATAGCCATAACCCTGCTGCCACTGGGCCTCGACCCATCGCCACAATTGTTGGCGGCACTCGCGCCCGGCATGATCTGGATTATGGCCATGCTCGCTGGCCTGCTGCCGCTGGACAGCCTGTTTAAAAGCGATTTTGAAGATGGCAGTCTGGATCAGTACCTGTTAACGTCCGAGCCTTTGTATCTTACCGTGCTGGCCAAAATTCTGGCGCACTGGCTGAGCACAGGCCTGCCGTTGGCCCTGGTATCACCCTTGCTGGGAGTAATGCTGGCACTGCCAGAGGGCGGTTATGGCGCATTGGTGCTGACATTGTTGTTGGGCACGGTCATTATGAGCCTGATTGGCGCCACCGGCGCGGCATTAACTGTCTGCCTGCGCTCGGGAGGTCTGGTATTATCGCTGATTGTGTTGCCGCTATTTTTGCCGGTGCTTATTATTGGCGCCAATGCCGTCAATGCAGCGGTGGCAGGCTTTGCTATCAGTACCCATCTGGCACTGTTAGGCGCGTATCTGGCACTGACGTTAATGATTATGCCGCTGGCTGCTGCGGGGGCACTTAAGATTTCAGCCGGGCACTAACCCGGCGGTTAACACTATTACTTACAGGCACAAGTATAAGAGAGGCATTACCGTGGCATGGCAATGGTTTCATCGATTGGGTTCACCGCGCTGGTTTTATGAAAAAACCAGCCGCTGGTTGCCATGGCTTATCGCCGGCACCTTGTCAGTATGGGTAATTGGCCTGATCTGGGGGCTGGCGTTTACCCCTATGGATGCTAAACAGGGCAACAGCTACCGGATTATTTATATCCATATGCCGGCAGCGGTGTTGGCACTAGCCGGTTATTATGTAATGGCTATTGCCGGAGCGGTGGGGCTTATCTGGCGAATGAAATTGCCTTTTATGGTCATGAAATCTGCCGCGCCCATAGGCGCAGCACTCACTGTATTGACTCTGGCCACCGGCTCTATCTGGGGTTATCCCACCTGGGGGACTTTTTGGGAGTGGGATGCGCGCAATATTTTTATGCTGATTCTGTTATTTTTGTATTTAGGCGTTATTTTGCTACAAAGTGTTTATCCCAGCCGCGATGGTGCCGACAAGGCCTGTGCCGTGCTGGCGCTGGTGGGCACGGTCAATGTCCCCATTATTTATAAATCTGTCGACTGGTGGTACAGCCTGCATCAACCGGCCACCATTAAATTTACCGAAAGTTCCAGCATACATTCCAGTATGTTTTATCCACTTTTATTGTGCGTTGTTGCCTATTACTGCTTTTATACACTGGCACTGATTTTATATACACGCCACGAGATTCTGCTGCGCGAGGCTCGCACCAGTTGGGTTCAGGATCACGCATTACGCTCATAGAAACTTGTTTATCTGGTAAATATATGCCCGATTTTAAATTTACATCGCTTAACGATTTTTTATTGATGTCCGGCCATGGTATTTACGTATGGTCTTCAGTGGCCATTGCCCTGGTGATTTTAGGTGCCTTAATTGTGCACCCCCTGCTGCTGCACAAGCGGCAGATCAAACAACTTAAAAAGCGTGCCGCACAAACCCGTGCAGTCACAACTAACGACTCCCACTAACGGCTTATTTATGCACCCTGTTCGCAAACAACGATTACTGGCAGTATTGTTAATTGTTATCTTATCCACTGTTGCCGTCGGTCTTTTGGTTTATGCCTTAAGAGAAAATATTAATCTGTTTTACCCTCCGGCCAAATTCAGCGCCGATGAGGTACCGCGCAATGTCCGCCTGCGCGCCGGCGGCTGCGTCGAGCCGGGCAGTATTTTCCGCGACCCTGACTCACTACAGGTGAGCTTTGCGTTGGTCGATAACAGTGGCCGTATTAAGGTTACCTATGAAGGCATATTGCCGGATCTATTTGCCGAGGGCGAAGCTGCGGTGGTTAACGGCCAATGGCGAGATGACAGTATTTTCTATGCCGATCAGGTACTGGCTAAACACGATGAAACCTACATGCCACCTGAAGTGCTAGAGGCACTCCAAGCCAGCGGTGAGCATCAGGCCACATGCGAAGGGGGAGATTATGCTTCCTGAATTTGGACACTTTGTACTGCTAATGGCGCTAACCTTAAGTTGCGCACTTTTTGTGGTACCTCTTATCGGCGCCTGGCAGCAAAACGACACTCTGATGCTATCCGGACGCAGCATTGCTTCGGCGCAATTCTTATTGGTGATAATAGCGTTCGCTTGCTTGACGGCTGCCTTTATTCAGGATGATTTTTCGGTGGCCTATGTAGCCAACCACTCCAACTCATTAATGCCTATTTACTATAAAATCAGTGCCGTTTGGGGCGGCCATGAAGGTTCACTGTTGCTGTGGATTTTAATGCTATCGGGATGGACCTTTGCCGTAGTGTTGTTCAGCCGTTCACTGCCACTGGATATGCAGGCACGCGTGTTAGCTATCCTCGGTTTTGTCTCCGTGGGTTTTTTATTATTCACTCTGTTTACCTCTAACCCCTTTGATCGGATTTTGCCGCTGCCGCCAGCGGATGGCTCGGATTTGAATCCACTGCTTCAAGACCCTGGTCTGATTTTTCATCCGCCGCTTTTATATATGGGCTACGTGGGTTTTAGTGTGGTATTTGCTTTTGCCATCGCCGCCTTGCTAACAGGCAAACTAGACGCCGCCTGGGCGCGCTGGTCACGCCCGTGGGCTACTACCGCCTGGGCGTTTCTTACCATCGGGCTTGCTCTGGGCAGTTGGTGGGCTTATTACGAACTTGGCTGGGGTGGCTGGTGGTTCTGGGATCCGGTGGAAAATGCCGCGCTTATGCCGTGGTTGGTGGGTACGGCGTTAATGCATTCGTTGGCTGCTACTGAAAAGCGTGGCATTTTTAAAAGCTGGACCATACTTTTGGCCATTTTCACCTTCTCCTTGAGTCTGTTAGGTACCTTTTTGGTACGCTCGGGCGTGTTGACTTCGGTGCATTCTTTCGCCAATGATCCGGCACGCGGCTTGTTTATTTTGATTTTCCTGGCTGTAGTGGTGGGGTTGTCACTTACATTGTATGCACTACGTGCTCCGGTAGTTAAGGGCGCGCCTGGGTTTAACCTGTTTTCGCGCGAAGCTCTGTTGCTGGCCAATAATATTCTGTTGATTATTATGATGGTCACCGTATTGCTCGGCACTTTGTTTCCCTTGATTGCCGATGCCCTTAGATTGGGTAAATACTCGGTGGGCCCGCCATTTTTTAATATGACGTTTTTACCCCCCGTGGCACTTTTGTGTGTACTTATGGCCCTGGCACCTATCAGTCGCTGGAAACGCACATCGCCCGAGCTTTATCGCAAGCTATTAAGTGTGCCACTGGTTATCAGTCTGGTGCTGGCCTTCGCTGTTCCCTTAATAAAGGGCTTTTACTGGGCCATGGTTGTCGGAACTTTTTTGGCCAGCTGGATTGCCACGGCCACCGGCCAAGACCTCTGGCAAAAACTGCAACATCGCCAGGGCATTAAACAGGGTTTTAAGCAATTAAAACTGAGTTATTTCGGCATGATCATCGCTCATTTGGGTATTGCTGTTACGGTGATTGGCGTCTGCTATACCAGCTACTACAGCGATGAGCGCACATTGCGTATGAATATCAATCAGTCGGTACAAGTTGCCGGCGCCGACTTTACTCTGACTGATATCCGTAAGGTACAAGGGCCTAACTATATAGCCGATGAAGCGGTAGTGGTGATGAGTCGTGATGGCCGCGAACTGCGTACATTATTGCCACAGAAAAGACAGTATTTCAGCAGCGGCCAAATTATGACGCAGGTGGCACTAAGCCCGGGCTTTACCCGTGATATCTATGTGGCTATGGGTGAGCAGCTAAATGAAAACTCCTGGGCCATGCGTGTCCATTACAAAGCCTTTGTGCGCTGGATTTGGCTCGGCGCGTTAATGATGGCTATGGGCGGTCTGCTGGCGGTTATCGACAAGCGCTATCGAAAATATGTAGAAAAGAAAAATCCGGGAGAGGTGCATGCAGCGGGTTAAACTTTTCTTACCATTAATTGTTTTATTGTTACTGCTGCCACTTTTTTATGTGGGGCTTAAACTTGACCCGACTGCGATGCCCTCAGCACTGATTGGCAAGCCGGTCCCCGCTTTTACACTGATAACAGTGGATGATAAAGAGCTGATAATTGATCAGGATTATTTCACCGGTAAGGTAACACTGCTCAACGTCTGGGCAAGTTGGTGCTATGCCTGCCGTATAGAACACCCTTATTTGAATTTACTGGCAGAGCAGGGTGTGCACATCATCGGTATTAACTACAAGGATCAATATGAAGCGGCACAAAAATGGCTGCAGGATTTACACAACCCCTATGAATTCAGTGTGTTTGATGAACAGGGCAGGCTTGGCATTGACCTGGGGGTAACCGGCGCGCCGGAAACCTATGTTATTGGTAAGGATGGCTCTATTCGCTACCGCCATATTGGGGTTGTTAATGAAGCGGTGTGGCAAAATACTTTGTTGCCACTGTATCAATCTTTACAGCAAGAGTAGCGATGGCCATGAAGTCGTTACTGGCTGTTGCGTTATTGCTAAGTCTTATCGGCTGCACCCACCAGTATCCACCTGCTGATACACCAATAAGCACCTTTCGTGCAGTGGGCCAAGAGCCCGGTTGGCTGCTGGAAATACACCGCGACCAAACTCTGCGTTTTTTATACAACTACGGTGAGAATGAGGTCCTGGCGCCGGTTACGTCTTTTAGCCAATCGGGCGTTCAGTATAATTACCTGTCCCAGAGCGATGCGGGTGTGATTAATATTGAAATCGTTCTGGGTGCTTGTTATGACAGCATGAGCGGCGAGGCCTTTACCGCTACAGCGGTAATACGTTTTAACAAGCTGGTGTATAAAGGCTGTGCCAACCCCGTGCAGTAGCCAACAGAAAACCAAGTTTAATGAAAAAGACAGGGCACCTCTAAAAGTCAGGCATAAAAAAAGCCCCAGCGTGTGGGGCTTTTTAAAATAGTGGCGGACCGGACGGGGCTCGAACCCGCGACCTCCGGCGTGACAGGCCGGCATTCTAACCAACTGAACTACCGGTCCGCGGTAGTAATCCTGACTAAGTGGTGGGTGGTACAGGGGTCGAACCTGTGACCTACGCCTTGTAAGGGCGCCGCTCTACCAACTGAGCTAACCACCCACATTCAGGAGATGCGTATTCTAATGATTAGTTAGCCAAGGTCAACTGTTTTTTAGTTGTTGTCCGGGTTTTTATTGCCGGCGCCACAGGTGGCTATACTCGCCTCTTAACGCTCGGGGCGTTATAATCACGTTCTTGAGCCCGATTGAGGATTCCATGAAAGTATTTTCACTGTCGCTGTTACTGCTGTTCTGTACTCAGACTCTCGCCTCTGAACTCTATCCTTTCGACAACGAGACAGATCGTGCCCGCTTTGCACAGTTCAAGGAAGAGCTACGCTGCCCCACGTGCCAAAGCCAAAACCTCGCCGGATCAGACTCTATGATCTCCGAATCCTTAAAGCGTGAAATTTACGAGCAAATTCTGGATGGGCAGAGTGACCGCGAAATCACCGATCACCTTTTGGCTCGCTACGGCGACTACATACTCTATCGACCCAGACTTACCCCGGCGACGGCTTTTTTGTATTTTGCCCCGGTGGTGTTTTTCGTATTCGGCGTGATAGTGCTGCTACTGGTGGTGAGAAAACGCCGTCTTACCCAGGCACAAGACGCTATCAGCGACACTGAATTGAGTGCTGCCGAACGAAAAAAAATCCAGGCACTGCTTGAGTCAAATGAGGGCAAACAACAATGACCGGCCTGTGGATAGCTATAACCCTGTCATCACTTGTAGTAGCGGCAATTGTCTTATGGCCCCTCAAGCGCCAGCGTAACTCAGGCAATCGCAGTGATTACGCTGTGCGCCGCGCCGCCAACATAACCTTATTTCAGGAACATATCGCCGAGCTTGATCGCGACCTGGAGGCCGGGCGCATTCTGCCAGAGCAGCACCAACAATTACAACTGGAAGCCCAGCGCAACCTGCTCGCCGATGAAGAGGCCCTTGAGCAAAATCTCGGACACCGCAGCGGTGGGCGCATCATCCTCGTCGTTACTGCCGCCGTGCTGGTGGTTGCAGGCATTGGCCTGTACCTGCTGCGCGGCAATGCGCCCGATGTCTATTTGGCCGAGCGCCACGCTATACTGACCGCTGCCGATATGGCCGATTTTGAGCGTGAAGTTAACCCGGGTCCCGCCCGCACCCGGGAGCTGCTGGGCATGATTGAAAGCCGCGTTAAAACGCGCCCCAATAATGCCCAGTACTGGTACCTGCTGACACGCTATGCCATGGCACTGGGTGAGCTGGATACTGCCGAAAAGGGCCTGCGCGAAATTTATCGCCTGCAGCCGGGGGATGCCAGCAATACCGCACAGCTGGCGCAAATCCTGTTTTTACGGGGCAATAACACCATTACCGATGAGATAGACCAGCTGGCTCGCCAGGCACTGATGAGCGACCCAGAAGAACAAACCGCCTTGGGGCTCGCCGGTATTAGCGCCTATCAACGCGGTGAATTTATTGGCGCTATTGGTTATTGGCAGCGCGCGGTAAACCTGCTGCCCGCTAACTCGGATACGCGCCAAGCGCTACTGTCGGGCATAGAACGCGCCCGCGCCATGAGCGGCGAGGACATTCCTCAACCCACTGGCAGCCAATGGCGCTTGCCCGTCGAAATCAGCCTCGATGACAGCCTGCCACTGCCCGCTGATGCCACCTTGTTTGTACTGGTTCGCGAAGTGGGGCAGGGCCCTATGCCACTGTTGGTGACCCGGCTGCCTGCCAGCGAAATCCCAGCGTCTATTATCATGTCTGAAACTATGGCCATGACAACAATTGAGCGGCTAACGCAGGCAGAGCAAATAGAAGTCGTGGCGAGAATTTCTTTAACCGGCAACGCCACCCCCGCACCCGGTGATATACAATGTGTAAGTAACCCAC
>DATBNH010000198.1:0-4438 GCA_036554405.1 Cellvibrionaceae bacterium
CCCAGAAGATAAACCGCCAACATCACTGGCAGACGAGCCCCTCGTCGCCCCCCCTGCCGGCAGCCCCGATGATGGCTCGCAAATGCAAAACCCCTTTCGCATTAACTACGCCGGCTATTTGCCACAGCAAGACAAAATTGCCGTTTACTTAAGCGAGACTGGCGGCAGCCTTAACTGGCAGTTGAAAAACAGCGCGAATGAAACCGTCGCCAGTGGCGCATCGGACGAATACCGCGAGAATGATCACGCCTCCGGCGATAGTTTTTTTCTGATCGATTTTTCTAACTACACCACCCCCGGCGAGGGTTATTACCTGCAAGTGGGCGGTGACCGCTCTCACCCCTTTGCCTTGAGTAATGACCCCTACGGTGAACTGAAGCTGGATGTTTATAATTACTTCAAGCAGCACCGTCGCGAGGGCGATGTATTCTCGCGCTCGGTACACGACTGGACCGATCACCAGGTCAGCTTCAATTTTATTGCTGACGCTGGCGATCAGGGCTACTACCCGGTCAATGCCGCCGAGGCCAAGTGGAGCTTGATACATTTGCTGGAATCCTACCCGGACATCAATGACTATTACCAAAATCAGAACGAGCAGATGAGCAGTGTCTACGATGAGCTGGTATTCTTTGCCGGCCCCATGTACCAGTTGATTTTCCCCGGTGAAAAACTGGCCGTGGCCAAGCTGCATACCAACTCCAACGATACCTGGGCGGTGTGCACCGGCACCACCGGCGAAGGCCCTTCTTGTATTTCCATGCCCGAAACCAAAGCCACCTACTCGGTTGCGCGCAGCTTGGCGGCCATGGCGCGGCTACACGCCGACCACGGCTCTGAAGAGCAGGTAAAAGCGGCTTGGGAGCAGGCCAAGACTGCCTTTGATAATGCCGAGAGTGAAGAGCTGGTATGCCTGGGCCCCGATTCTTTCGGTGGCGAGGGTGGCTATTACCCCAATAACGACAACTGGAGTCTGTGGCGCGAACCACGCACGCACCGCGACCCCTGTGCATCCGGCCCCGAGGCCGACCCGGAAGACAATAATGTTAACGATGACCGCTATGCGGCCATTGTAGAGCTTTACCTGACCGCGCGTGAACTGGGCCACGAAGAGGTAGCCCGCGAGCTGGAAGAAAAAATGCTGGCCCACGGCCATCACCAGCGTATAGAACAGTTTTGGTGGGCAGAAGTGGCCACCGAAGGCACGCTATCGCTACTCGCCCATCGCCCGGAGGGGTTGGATTTAAACCAGGCGGAGAAGAATCTCTTTACCTATGCCGATCAGGTACTGAAGTATCAGCAAGTGGGCTACCCCGGTGTTACCTTTGATGTGCAATCGGATTTTTGGAACAACAATGATCGCGACGAGGTGGACAACAACTTCCGCTGGGGCTCCAACCGTATGCAGCTCAACGATGCGCGCATCCTGATGGCGGCGGCAGACATCAAGCACCAGCGCGGTGAACACGCGGCAGCGGCCCAGTACACCAACGGCGTACTGCGTGTGCTGGATCAGATGTTCGGTACCAACGCGGTGGCCCTGGCCATGCTTACGGCGGCAGATTATCCGCATATTGAGCATGCCATTACGCGCACCCACGATGCGCTGGTAGACGACACTCACAGCGGCAAGATGGTGCTGGGCGCCAACAACTGGACCAACTCCAACGATCCGGATATGCCCGCGTTCGGATCTCAGCCGGGCATGAAAATGTTCGCGCTTACTGGCACCGGTTGGTCATCCCGCGAGATCTCCATCGACGCCAATGCGGCACTGGTACCGGTCATGTATTTTGCCACCGAAGTGGCGCCGGGTTATCTAGAGGCAGCGCAGTAAAAAAGCCTCGGTCTAATGGGGAGTGCTCCATTAGACCGATATTAAACTCGGCGCCACCTTACAACATAACACCGCTTCATTGTTGAGTGGCGCTTGAGTTGCCGTCCAAACGGTAACTGCCGTGCATGGGAATGGCGCCATCGGCACCGATGACTTCACTGACCGAGAATATAAACTGTGAGGGCTCACCACCGGCCACCACGGCCGATTGACTTCCACGCAGGCTGACTCCGGCCAAATCCAGCCGGCTGTTTACTGCATAAATCCCCTGCCGACCCTGAAAAACACTGTTGGTTGCCTTCACGCTGGAGCCTGTTGTTTCCAGGGCAATATTCTCTGAACGCACCTGCACATTGAGTATGCTAACCTCACTGTTAATCAGCTCAATACGTTGGGCTCGCACGTGCTCAAGGTGAACATTGGTGCAGGCATTGATGGTAATACTGCGGTAACTCCCCTGATAACGCACCCCGCTCAACCCCTGACACAATAAATCATCACCCGGCCCCGTAATTTCGGGGTAGCCACTCAGCACAGAGCGCTGGCCACTTAAAAAACCGCTTACCTGCTGATTAAACTGCCCCAATCGCTGCATAGGTACGTGACCGGTATCGGCAAACACCATCAGCTCGGCATGGGGCAACTGCCCGGCCAACAACTGGCCGGTACGCACCGGGGTTACCGGGTCATCCTCACCCCAAATAATCAGGGTAGGCACGGTTACCTTGGCAAAGGTGCCACCGAAGTCTTCCTCAATCAGCGCCAATGCCGCATTGCCGTTGGGGCTGTCGCCCAGCAATGACTGCCATGCGCTGTTATTTTGGCTTAGCAGGGCCACCGGGTCGGGTAATCGATTGGCCAGATCCAGCAATTTGCCACCCCATTGACGCCATTGATCGCCCACCAGATGTCGCACCGGCCCTGGCACCTGATCCATATACAATGGCAACGCCGAGGAATGCTGTACAAACGCGGTGCGCTCCAGCACACCGGCCACACTCACCAGCACCAGCTTTTGCAGCCGCCCGGGGTGGTTGCTGGCATAGCGCAGGGCCACAGCACCGCCCATTGAATGCCCCATCATATGCACCTGTTGCTGGCCGGTCTGGGCCACCAACCAGCTCAGTAACTCGGCGTAACGCGTCGGTGAATAGCGCCCCGGGGGCTTATCGGAGTAGCCAAATCCGGGCAGATCCAGAGCAATAACATGGTAATCACGGGCCAATTGGCCCATAACCTGCTGCCAGTCCCGAAAACCATTCTGGCCAAGGCCGTGCACGAGGATTACTGTTTCGGCGTTGCCTGTGCCGGCTTCCACCAGCAAAATACGGCTGTTAAATACCGGCTCGTTTACCAGCCCCGTGCGCCAGCCCTGGGGCAGGTGGGCGGGAAGTCTGGGCTGTTCTGCCCCGCTGGCTGCCGGCAGTGTATCCAGCAAAGCGCCGGCCCAAACGGAGGTGACACACAGCCACAACGCCCAAAAACACAAAATCTTTATGCCAAGTTTCACAGCTACCCCTTTTTGTACACCCACAATTGAACAGCAGCTACTGTAACAGCTCGGTGGCAATAATAGACACCGGCTCCAGGGCCAGGTTCGCCGCCACACCTGTCTTCATAGAATCAATCTGTTAGACTGACATGTCTTACCACTGGCTGTATTGACTGTTATGACTGCGACTGAAAAGAAAACCGGCTATCACCACGGCAACCTGCGCGAGGCACTATTGGATACCGCCTTGCAGGCACTGAAAACCGAGAGCCTGGACAGTCTTAGCCTACGCGGATTAGCCAAATCCCTGGGGGTCAGTCCCACCGCTGTTTACGGTCATTTTGCCGACAAAACCGCTCTGTTAATTGAATTGCGCACTCTCGGCTTCCAGCAGTTGAGCCAGCATTTACAGCAGGCCTACGATAGCACCACAGATGCCGAGGCCCGTGTGCGCACGCTGGCCTATGCCTACATGAACTTTGGCCAGCAGCAAACCCACCTGTTTGATGCCCTGTTTACCTGGGTGCCCGAGCTTGAGCGCATTACCCCCGAATGTATTGAAGCGGGCAACAACAGCGAAGCCATTTTACAGCGTGCACTGGTAGAAATGCTCCGCCAGTGCGGCGAAGCTCCCACCGACCATCAGGCCGCTATCGCCTCATTTAGCGCCTGGTCGCTGGTGCATGGCATTACCCTGCTGATGAAATCCGGCTGTGTAGAAGGGGCAGTTTACTGCGGTAAATGGCCTGAATATTTCTCGGCAGAACACCCGCAATCACAACAACCCCAGATTATTGAGCATTTATTAACCATTGAGCTCGAAGGCCTTAAAGCCGCCGTAAAAAAACTACCCCCTCCCTAGCCACGGGTTTCTTCGCGCTCCCTGTGGGCGTATCATAGACACCTTTTTTGGCCTGACAACATATACCCAGGAGCACCCATGATTACTCTGCACACAAACTACGGCGATATTACCCTTGAGCTCGACTTTGACCATGCGCCTAAAACGGCAGCCAATTTTATGCGCTATGCCAAAGAAGGTTTTTACGAGGGCACTATTTTTCACCGGGTAATCAATGGCTTTATGGTACAAGGTGGCGGCATGACCA
>DATBNH010000202.1:0-5143 GCA_036554405.1 Cellvibrionaceae bacterium
TAAAAAGTTGAACAGCGACAAGCCACTGACTTTAATGAAGCTCTGCTGCGCTGCGGTAAGGATAAAACTCTCCATCTCCAACCGGGTTGCCGCCTCCGCCACATCCACAGATTCCAGCTGCGAGAGCACCTTCTCTGTATAAAGCTTATTGTCGGCATTGAGGTTACGCGCACTTTCAATGGTGTTGAGCCGTGCCCCAACCTCCCCCTGAACCGAGACTATGCTGGTCAGTGCGTTATCAAGATTGGTTAGTGTTGTTGCCACTATTTCATCCAGTTGAGCCTTGCTTTCGGGGGTATTTTCCACAGCGCGCATAGCTTGAGAAAGCCGCGACAGACTGGTTAACAATCCTTGCTTGTCGGTACTGTTGATACTGAAGCTATCACCGGCCTGTCCCACAATGCCATCGGTCGAGCGAGTGCCCGCCCCGGTGGTTGCAAAACCCATCACCGTATCAGTTGCAGCACCGCCACCACTGACCGTGAAATTCCAACCGCCAGCAACGCTAAGCCCGGTGGCATCGACACTGACACCCAAAGCGGCGAGCTTGGCCGCGTTATCCTCAGCGCCGCTGCCCGGCACGGTATCGGTTGTGGCACTTAGGGCGGCGGCCAAATCGGCGGCACTGTTAACCGGCTGATCTAAAACCAGGGTCTCGGTATGCCCGGCGACAGTGAACGTGAGCGTTGAGGGGGTCACGGAAAAATCTACGGCACCACCAAAAACAAAGGGCTGTGTTGCCGTTGTACTGGGCTCGCCTGGATAGGGATTACCGGTAATATTAAAACGCACGCCAGCGACGTCGATAGAGTCACCGGCGCTATAGGCCTGATTAGCCAGCAACACCCGACCGGTATTTTTTTCCAGCACACTAAAGTTAGCCGCGGCAGGATCGATATCTCCCGGATGGTTAAACCTTACCACCATATCGGCAGGGTAAAAGGCATCAAAGGCCTCCTGATCGATAACTTCACCGACACTGATCACCGCGGCAGGAACAGCCTGATTACTGGCGCTGGCCCGTGTATTAAAGGTGTTGTGGCTACTGGGAATGTCTATAAACAACTTTTTGCCCGAGTCAGAAACGGGCACCGAAACACTACCAGAAGCCTGCAGACGTAACTGTCCCTCGTCACCGTGGTAGCTGTAATTACCACCGCCATCGGCAACAAATGGCTGGGTAGCACCCTGATGGCCAGCAAAAATATGCTGCCCGGAAACATTACGGGTATTGTGCAGGCCCAACAGTTCTTCAATACGGCTATCGACCTCGGCAGCCAGAGATTGATAATCACTGGCGGTCAGCACACCGGTATTACCCGCCCTCACAGTCAGTTCTTTCATGCGCTGCATCAGCGTTGTCACACCCTCTATAGCCACTTCTTCCAAATAGAGGTTATTTTCGGCCACATCCATATTTTTATTGTACTGGGACATGCGTGCCAGCTCTTCTTTAAGCTTAAGAATTTGCGTGGCGGCAACAGGGTCGTCGGCAGGCGACAAAATGCGTTTACCCGTAGTAATTTGCTCCTGGGTTTTAATAACAGCATTTTGCGCATTGCGCATACCGATGTTGGCAATATTAAAAATTTGCGATGTGGAAACTCTCATAGTTCAACCTGCCTTCAGGTTAAATTGCATTTAACAAGGTATCAAACAAATCGCGTGCCACACTGATAACCCTGGCATTGGCGCTGTAAACCTGTTCGAATTTAATCAAATTGGCCGCCTCTTCATCCAGGTTAACACCTGACACACTGTCGCGCAGTGCCTGAGTCTGTTCCAGTAAGCTCTGGCTGGCCGTAGTGTTGATCCGCGACAAGCTGCTTTTGGTGCCCACGCGCTCTACCAGCTCACCGTAAGCGTCACTAAAGCTCAATTTACCGCCGTCAATGGAGCCGTTGGCGTCCAAAGCTGCGAAACGCAGGCCGTTACGGTTATCATTGCTGGCGTTGTTATTGAAATCAACAGTAAAGCTATCGCCCGCTTGCGGCTGACCTTTAATGGTTACCTGGTAACCAAGGTAACTGGATTGGGCAAAACCGGGATCGCTACTGTCACCCAGCAGCTGGCTATCGGTAGGTGCCGTATTTAAACGCACGCCATTATCCATGGTAATGTCTATGCGCCCGCCCAGCGTCACGCCAC
This sequence comes from Cellvibrionaceae bacterium, assembly GCA_036554405.1. Lineage (GTDB taxonomy): Bacteria > Pseudomonadota > Gammaproteobacteria > Pseudomonadales > Cellvibrionaceae > Gilvimarinus. The sequence goes on from DATBNH010000202.1 coordinate 2,149, forward strand.
TCTGATTACCGGTTCCACTACCGGTAAGCGCCACTGTCGGATTACCGTTACTATCATGCACCCCAAGGCTATCACCCGGGGCCGACTCCAGGCGAATATCCAGATTGGCGCCCGAAGCCGCCACCAAACGCAATTCCGGCACACCATCGGCATTGGCACCACTGACCGCATGCAAGCCGAGGGTGGCCAGGTTTTCATTACTGTTAATCTGTTCAGCCAAATAGGTGTAAAAACCCGAAGGATCTGTAGCGGGATCGGCAATGCCCGGGATGGGCACGCCACCCAGATATTGAATTAAAGGCTCACCATTAATAGAGATTTGAGTGGGAGCCGTTAAGCTCGCCACATTAATATCAGTTAAGGTCGCAGTAGTGTAAGCATTGGCTGAGACGCCACTCACCGAGCTAATCAAGCCGGCCGTTTGCGACGCAGACGCATTAGGGCTGGTAACGATCACCTGACTTTGGCTTGCACCGGTATCCGGATTGGTGGAGGTGAATGTATATTGTTCGGCAAGATAACCATTGGTTTGCACTGGATCGGGTGGATAACTACTGGCAATACTGCCGGGTGGTAATCCGGTCCGTGCACCATCACCAATAATACGGGTTTCTCCTGGGGTATTGGAAAACATGGGGTTCTCAATCCCGGGAATAAACGTCTGATGTTGAATGGGTGGTTGCAGGGGGACCGGATTAGCCGGATCGGAGTTATCCAGCACCTCGTAGGTAGTGGCCGAGGTAAAGTGAATTACCACCGGTGGGCTGAGTTGTCCGGCGACAGCAAACGCTGGCAGGCGATTGTCTTCGGCATCGTAAAAACTTAATACTTCACCGGCGTTAATGACACCGGTGCCCACATTGCCAATATCGGTGCCGGTACGCACCGGTGCGGCCAGAGCAATATCCTGGGGGCGAGTAATCTCGGTATCAATATCGCGGGCGCCGTTGACCGTAGGCTTAATGGTGAAATTATCACCACCTTGAAAGCTACCGCCCTCCAAGGTTAACAGCAAGCCGTCGAAGCCGATTTCAGCGGGATAATTGCCATTTAATGCACCTTGCGCCACTACTGTATCGTCTTCGAGACGGGTTACCACATAGTTACTGCTTCCGGGCATAATACGAAGACTATAGTCACTGGTATTTAACTGACCAGCATCTTCGATCATAACATTTAGAACGCGATTTTGCGGATCGGCATTGGAGCCATGGAAAACACGATTCCGGGCCAGCGTAAGATCGTTGATATCGGCAAACATGGGCTGTCCATAATCGCCGTCTAAATCCAGCCCCTCGCCTTGCAAACGGTTAAAAGTATCGGCCAATACGATTGCCAGTCGTCCCATTTGATTCATAGAGGGCGCTAGAATATCCTCGCGAAAACCTACCAAACCGCCTAACTTACCCCCATTCAACTGGTCGGTAACATTCGCCGACTGCACACCATTCGTTAATAAAACTTCGCCATCCAGACTCACTGAAAAACGACTTACGGTTGTTCCAACAACCAGAGGCTGACCACTTCCGATAAATACATTAACATCCCTACCATCCTGGGTGACTACCTGCACTGAAACCAACTCTGACAGACGCCTTAATGCCTCATCTCGCTGATCTAAAAGGTCGTTGGGGGGATTTCCACCACCGCCAGATAATTCGGCAATTTTCTGATTTAATTGCGCAACAGAGCTGGCCAAAGAGGTAACTTGTTGAGCAACCGTTTTTATTTCACTGTTAATATTTTTTTCAATATCGGTTAAACGGCCGTGAAGATTATTAAAACGATTGCTGAGGCTTTCGGCCTCATTCACCACCAACTGTCTGGCAGGTGTAGAGGACGGGTCATCGGCCGCATTTTGCAATGCAGAAAAAAATGATTGCAAGCCCTGTGACAGCCCGGTATTGGCATCGGCAACCAGTTTATCCACTTTGCCAATATTGGTATTGTAGGTATTCAACTGATGAAAGGCTGAAGTATCTAAACGTAGCTGCGTGGTTACAAACTGGTTAACAATTCGTTCAATAGAGACAGTGCTGACGCCGCTGCCAATAAAGCCAGCTGAACCCAGTTGCTGTTCAGGACGAGTCGCATACTCGACCTGCTGCCTGCTATAACCGGCAGTATTGGCGTTGGATATATTATGGCCAGCTGTACGCAGGGCATTTTGACTTGCCTGCAGGCCCGATATAGCATTGGATAATAAACCGGACATTAGCGTCGCTCCACGAGGTCGAGATTAACAGCTAAATGATTGACCACTGTATTAGTGCTGAGGCGATCGCTCTGTACAATACGTTGAATTTTTTGGGCGTATTCCGGGTCTGTGGCATAACCGGCCTGTTGCAACTGCTCGGCAAATTCATTGGTGTCCTTGCCCGCTGCCAATGCCTGTTGATAGCGAGGCTTTTGCAGTAATTCCACATAGTCAGAAAAAGCTGAAAAAAGTGAATCATAGCGACGGAAATCGGCCTGTACCTGTTTAGGTACACCGGCTTCATATTCAGTGGTGGAAGTTTCAACATGCTTTCCTGTCCACTGCGCAGTGGCTTTAATATTAAACAGGTTGTGACTACTGGCGCCATTGTTATCGCGGATAATGTGCTCGCCCCAACCTGTCTCCAGAGCCGCCTGGGCCATAATGGCCTTAGGGTCGACATTAAGCTGGGTGGCTGCCCAATTAGCATAAGGGCGAATCTGATCAATAAAAGAGGTGGCGGTGGTATCTGTACCATTAACTTGTGAGACTTTAGTCTCTGCACGCTGCGCGGTTGACAGATTAAATCCTAGGCCCTGTTCAGATAAAGTATTCGCTTCTGATTCTGCCTGAGGCTCATCAACAGCATCTCCATAAGCGCGCATAAGCTGTTGATAAAAAGCCTCGGCGATACCGATACCTTTACCACTTGCCATGCTTAATGAGAGCTGCTGATCATACATATCCCGGTAAAATTCAGTTTCAGATGAATTCAGAAAATTGTCGTCGGCAAACACA
>DATBNH010000215.1:0-5435 GCA_036554405.1 Cellvibrionaceae bacterium
CATCGCGGTTAACCTGAATCCACCAGCCCTCTGATAGGCGAATATAAACCGACTCGATAGACTTCTGCACCACATCACTAGCCCCGACACTTAGCGGCAAAAAAGCCGCTAAAAGCACCATAACAAAGACAAAGTGATATGTTAATTGTTTCTTCATAATCTCAAGTCGCGTGCTGGCGAACCTGAATAGGCACAGTGCTCATCTCAACAACTGAGGCAATATTAAAGTAAAATATATTTACAGCAGTGGCGTCGCACAAAATTTTTCCATGGCGTATTTTACCCGAGCCTCGGCATTGGGATAATGTTTTTCCGTCAGGCTCTCTACATGCCTGAGTCTGGGCAAGAGGCCATAACCATTGGCTATCTGTATGGCGAGACCGGGACGGGCGTTCAGCTCCAACAGTTCGGGGCCGCGCTTGGCATCGAGCACCAGATCTACGCCAATGTAGCCAAGCCCAGTCATTTCATAACAGCGAGACGCCAGTTGTAACATGGTTTGCCAGTTGTCCATTTGTATGGCTTTCAATGGTTTTTGCGTATCGGGATGCAAGCGAATAGGACGGCCAAATTGCACAGCATTCAGGCTTTTACCAGTGCCTATGTCCAGGCCTACCCCCACCGCCCCCTGATGCAGATTGGCCTTGCCGTCCGAGGCGTGAGTGGCAAGGCGCAGCATGGCCATCACCGGAAACCCTTTAAAAACTATGATGCGAATATCCGGCACGCCTTCATGAGAGTAACCGGCAAAGCTATCATCAAACTCTATCAGATCCTCAACAAGTACTTCGTCAGCTGCGCCGCCCAGTGAATAGAGCCCCGCCAAAATATTACTCATGTGTCGGCGCAAATCTTCCAGCGATACACGTACTCCAGATGATTTAATAAAATACTCACCGTCGCGCCCGGTGACAACCCAAATACCTTTGCCGCCCGAGCCCTTAGCAGGCTTAATGGCAAAGCCATGAAGCGCGCTAATGCGCTCTTGCACATGGGCAATCTGATGTTGCTCACGCAACACAAAACGCAACTGCGGTGTTGCCAGATTATATTCTGTTGCCAACAGTTTGGTTTTTAGTTTGTTATCCACCAACGGAAACAAATGCCGGGGATTATAGCGACCGATAAAATCCCGATTGCGGCAATTCATACCTAACATGCCAAAACGGCTGAGCCGAAAAGGGCTGATCCACATTAATCTTCAGCTCCCATATGCCGAAAGCGGCGCAGCTCCGATAATTTGTAGCCGGTGTATTGACCCATCAGCAAAATAAAAGCCAGTATCACCAAGTTGAGCTCGGGAAAATTAAAACTTAAATGGCTGACAACCGGCACAGTCATTAACAGGTAGGCGATAACCGCTACCAATAAACTGCCTCCACCTTGCATCATCACCTCGTTGGGGCCTTCTTCCTCCCACAAAATCGACATACGCTCGATGGTCCAGGCAATAATTATCATCGGGAAGAAGGTAACTGCTATGCCACTATTTACCCCCAGTTTGTAGCCCAACAAACTCAATACCGAAATTAATAAAATCACCAGCACGACCAATGTGGCAATACGTGCGACCATAAGTAAGTTCAAATACGACAGATAGGTTCGGAACATTAAACCGAGGCTGACTATCAAGACAAAACTGACCACACCGGGTAACAAGGTGGTTTGCATAAATGCCAGAGAAATAAGAATGGGCATAAACGTGCCGGCGGTTTTAAGGCCGATCACAATACGCATAAATACCACAACCAACGCGCCCAGAGGTAACAAAAATAGCATTTTAAACATGCTCTGCTCTTCAATGGGCAGCCGCGAGACACCGAGCAAGCTGAAAATATTATCCTGGGTTTGCTCGCGCGATAACGCCAGCGCCGGTGCCGTCTGTTCGATCATGGAAAAAGTCAAACTGGAGCCCCGACCGCCGATAACATCGAGGCGTGCATTCACTCCACGCGACCACAAAAGCACATTGGGAGGTAAACCCTGTTCGCCGCTGGCAGCATTGATAAGCAGCCACTCTTTACCGGTATAAACCTCAAGCATTTGCGTTAATTGCTGACGCCGCCGAGCATCTTGCAGTTGTAACGCCATCGCGGTACGCGCAACCACACCAGATTGATTGAGCAGTTTAACCAATAGCTCAACACGATTTTCTACCGAGCCCAATAACAGCGCTGCATTTTGATCGGGCGCGGGATTGTTTAATAGTTTAATCAGCTCGCGCGCGGTGCTCGCAGGGGTACTAGAGGTAGCCATTGCCCGGCGCAGTAATTCACGCGCGGCGGTCGCCTCAGGTTCGCTCCAAAAAACCGCCTCAGGTTCAGGTGGCGATAGCGGCTCAAGGTCACCATATTCCCTGCCAGGAATATACTGAGCATTGTAATACAAAGTCTGCGGGCCACTGGCTTCACGTTTGGTCCACTCGGCGCTGCGGTCTCCGTCTTCGTTAATCACAGAAAAACCATAACCGGGCGAAGCCGAATGCTCACGCACCAGTCGAAAACCGGTAGGGCTATCGGGCAGATCCAGGCGTACGGTCGTTGGCCCAGCCAAGGCGACAAAATCGATGCGCGCTTCAATCAACCATACGGGCTTTTGCTCACCCGGCAGCAAGGGAACACCGGTACTGGTGTGGCGCAACCAGGCGGTAACCAACCCCACTGCCAATAGCAGGGTGATCATCAAATAAAAGGGTAAACGCTGTATCAAGGGGTGTCCTCGGTAGTGCTTGGATCAACCGGTACCGGTGCTATATTATCGCGGCTGACATCGACCAGCATAACGTCTCGCAAAATTTGCCTGCCTATCAGTATAGAATGATCCTGGCCGCGGCGATTAGTTAGAATAAATTCTGCCACCTGAGTAATTTTGCCCAGGGTTATCGGCAAAGCAACCACCGGACGCCGTGCACTTTGCTGGCCATTGCGCAGTTGCATACTCTGTTTGCGCGGAGAGCGCAGCTCAACCACTTGCGCCTCATCGGTTGCCGGGTTAATTAAATTAAATCTCACCCAGTTTTCACTGTTGCGTTCAAATTCTACTATGTCACGAGCATCCAGCACGGCGGTAAGAATACCGGTATCAATTCGCGCATCCATAGTTAAATCCAGACTATCCAGATGCACCTGTTCGGTGGCGCCCACAACTTGCGTACCGGCGGTAATCTCTACGGTTGCGGCAGGAGTATCGGGAATCTCAGGATCAGGACAGACTTCCAACTGCTGGGTTTCTATAATACGGTGCGAGTTCTCCAGTTGCAGTAATAACTCGTCAAGACCTGTAGCTACAATCTGCTGCTGTTCCAGCAATACCTGATGGTTGTGATCAGAGGCCATGGCACACTGGTTGATCGCTTCCATCTGCGTCGTTTTTACCAGTCGATAATTATTAGCACAGCCCGAACATACCGCCAGCATCAACCCTATTGTAAAAATTTTTCTGTACATCTCATTACTTACCTATCGAGCGCACACTAAAAAGGCCGCTCTGCATCTGTTACTTATAGGGATCCCGTTCGCATCGAGTACGAAATCGTTTATATTCCCACTGATACTGCGCAGGCGCTAAACGCACACAGTCTTCCACGCTGCGATTGAGCGCGGCAAGCGCTAAATCCAGGTTTTCGTCGCGAATACCTGGGTCACACTCGCGCACCACCACCTTGAAACCACCGGCGATACGCTCACAAAAAGTCATCACCACCTGGCAATCCGTACGGGCTATCAAACCGTGGACCAGGGTCATGGTCAGTGCCGGTTGATTGAAAAATGGCGCCACTTGGCCCGAGCCCTCATCGGGCACTTGATCGGGCAGAATTCCAACCATTTCACCGGCGCGCAGAGCTTTCAACAACTGGGTGACACCACGCCGACTGGTGGGCGCTAGCTTAACATTAGGCTTGAGCCGCCCGCTAATCATAAAAGCATCGGTGGCGGCATCTTTAGGCGGCTGGTAGAGCGCGGTTATAGGGCCAAAGCGCGACGCATAGAGCGAAATCGCCTCCCAGTTACCCAAATGCGGCGTCAGTACAATGAGCCCCCGGCCTTGAGCCAGTTTATGGCTAATCAGTTCTGCGCCCTGCTCGCCTAAAATATGGCGGCGCAAACAGGGCTCATCCCGACACCAGATAGCGGCCATCTCGGCGCCCACTTTACCGGTTTCGATCAAGCTTTTCTGTGCCAGCCTCTCGCGCTCGGCGGCATCCAGCTCGGGGAAACACAGGTCAATATTCACCCTTGTCACCCTGGCAGCGCGGCCACGGCTGCCCGAGCGCGCCATAATGCGGCCCACCAGCGCGCCCACACCACGGCCCACAGGTAGTGGCAAGCGGCCCAGCAATTTGATGATTATCAAAATCAGTCGATGTTTCAAAATCGGCTATCTCGCACGGAAAATGTGCAAAGCTTACCGGAATGTAGCCTTTTACGCACCGTTGAGTTGCCACAGCCGGACTCTGCCCATACCAATGCAACACCAGTCCCGCTATAATTCGCCCCTTTGATTTTACTGGGGCTGGCACTGCTTGCGCCCCTACTGCCCGGAGGCAAAACGTGTCGGACCATCGAAAAGCTGATGTCAGTACATTCCAGGGACTGATTCTGGCCCTGCAAGAATACTGGGCTCGCCAAGGCTGCGTGATTTTGCAGCCGCTGGATATGGAAGTGGGTGCGGGAACCTTTCACCCGGCCACCTTTTTGCGCGCCATCGGCCCCGAAACCTGGAATGCGGCCTATGTGCAGCCCTGCCGCCGCCCAACTGACGGTCGCTATGGTGAAAACCCCAACCGTCTGCAACACTACTACCAGTTTCAGGTTGTGCTCAAACCCAACCCCGCCAATATTCAGGATCTGTATCTGGACTCCCTGCGCGAACTGGGCATAGATCCGCTGATACACGATATCCGTTTTGTCGAAGACAACTGGGAGTCTCCCACTCTCGGCGCCTGGGGGCTGGGTTGGGAAGTGTGGCTGAATGGCATGGAAGTCACTCAATTTACCTATTTCCAACAGGTGGGTGGGCTGGAGTGTTATCCGGTCACCGGCGAGATTACTTACGGCCTTGAACGCATTGCTATGTATCTGCAGGGCGTGGATTCTATTTTTGATCTGGTGTGGACGGTTAACCCCAATGGCGACACCGTTACCTATGGCGATGTATTTCACCAAAACGAGGTGGAAATGTCGCGCTTTAACTTTGAACAAGCTGATGTGGATTTTTTGTTTCACACTTTTGATGTGTGCGAACGCGAAAGCCAGTGCCTGGTAGAACAGGGTTTGCCGCTGCCGGCCTACGAGATGGTGATGAAAGCCTCCCACGCCTTTAACCTGCTGGATGCCCGCCACGCCATTTCCGTCACCGAACGCCAGCGTTTTATTTTGCGGGTGCGCACCCTGGCCCGCGCCGTGGCCGAAGCCTATTTCAATGCCCGCCTGGCA
>DATBNH010000231.1:0-2220 GCA_036554405.1 Cellvibrionaceae bacterium
ACCAAAAAATTGAACAAGGCGACATTGATATTGGCCAATATCTGGAGCAGGTACAAACATCTGTGCCGATGATAGGAAACCTCCTGGAAAGGGCTAATATTGACCTTGGTAACCTAAAAAACAGTGCCGGAGACCTGGCCATCAATAGCGGCAAATTTCTTGCCCAATATACCCTCAGCATTGGGCAGAATGCGTTTAAGTTTGTGCTTAACTTTTTCATCATGCTCTATCTGTTATTCTTTTTCCTGCGTGAAGGCCACTCGTTGATTGATTTAATGGTGCGCGCTCTGCCAATGGGCGATGCCCGTGAGCGCCTGTTGTTTGCCAAATTTGCCGAAGTTACCCGCGCCACAGTAAAAGGCAATATTCTGATAGCCATTATTCAAGGTGCCCTGGGGGGCATAATTTTCTGGATTCTGGGAATCCCCGCTGCGCTACTGTGGGGCTTTGTAATGGCAATATTATCGCTTATCCCTGCAATCGGCGCCTCGCTGATCTGGGCACCGGTGGCAATCTATCTGCTGGCAGTTGGCGATTATATGCAAGGGATTGTTTTAATTGCCTTTGGTGCTGGCGTGATCGGCCTTATCGATAATATTTTACGGCCAATATTAGTGGGCCGCGACACTAAACTCCCCGACTATATGGTGTTGTTGTCTACCTTGGGCGGGCTGGCCTTGCTCGGTATCAACGGTTTTGTGATAGGCCCGCTGATTGCCGCCTTATTTGTGGTATTTTGGGATATTTTTATGCGCGAGATCAATGTTGTTGACTCGCCGAGCCCAGAAGACACCGACTCACAGGAGCAGATAGCAGACGATAAGCAGCCTATTGCTTAGTACTACAAAGCGTTGACAGTGCTCAAGGCCCCTTGCATGCTGTCACGCTTGGCGGTTGCTCCCAGCCGCTCATAAATAGCTACTGCCAACTGGTAAAAAAGCCGCTCTTCAGGCTGCTTGCGAATAGCGTCTTCAATACGCATAGCCGCCTGTTGGTAGTCCTCCTCTATATAGAACTGTGATGCCAGGCGATATTGATAATAGGGATTATGTTCTTGGTAGTCACGCAACAGATGTTGTAATGCTCTATCGTCAAAGTACCCGCCAGTCTGTAATCCCTCACCCTAAACACATTACTCCTGTTGTACGAAGCCCCACTCTGCATTAATCAGTATAGCCCATGACCTCTAAATGGCTGCCGCTCTCTGCCCCAGAGCGATCCAAAGCGGGGCAAAAACGCACCGCCAGATAACTTTTTGGGCGATAACCAACGCACCAAAACCGTTAGTGCCGTGCACGCACCTCCCAACAAGGCATCAGCATTGTGCATTTACTGCCTTTCTTACTAAAAATCCTCCCTTTGCATGCACCAATAAATTTTTTGCCGGTTTGGCACAAGGTTTGAGTAAGCAATGGCAGAGAGATCATTAATCACCACTTACAGACAACCAACATATGGAGATAGCTATGAATTGCTTAACAACTGATCCGGTGCATCGAACCCAACGGGTTTTTCAACGCACGGTAAAAAGCGTGTGCAAAACCATTGGCCTGTGCCTGTTAGCATTAACCGCCAGCCAAAGTTATGCCGTGGGCGAAGCCGAAAAAGAAGATTTGAAATTCGGTTTTATCAAACTGACCGATATGGTGCCACTGGCGATTGCCTACGAGCGCGGTTACTTTGAAGACGAAGGTCTGTATGTAACGCTGGAGGCACAAGCTAACTGGAAAGTGTTGCTCGATCGCGTTATTACCGGTGAACTGGACGGCGCACATATGTTAGCAGGTCAGCCACTGGGAGCCACTATAGGATTTGGCACTGAGGCCCATGTGGTTACCGCCTTCAGTATGGATTTAAACGGCAATGCCTGTACCGTCGCCAACGATGTGTGGGCGGCCATGAAACCCAATCTACCCATGGAAGGCGGAAAACCCGTACACCCTATTAAAGCCGATGCCTTAAAACCGGTTATTGAAAGCTTTCGCAATAAGGGCGATGCCTTCCGAATGGGTATGGTTTTTCCCGTATCAACTCACAATTACGAGTTGCGCTATTGGCTCGCTGCCGGAGGCATTCACCCCGGTTACTACGCTCCTCACAAAGGTGATATTGCCGGTCAACTTCAAAGCGTTGTACTCATCTCGGTAACGCCACCACCACAAATGCCCGCCACTCTGGAGGCTGGCACTATTAATGGCTACTGCGTGGGGGAGCCCTGGA
>DATBNH010000266.1:0-4561 GCA_036554405.1 Cellvibrionaceae bacterium
TAACAGTGAATGGGTGAGCTTTACCGAGGACAGCCGCAACAGCCTGGCCTCGGCGCCGGGCGAGCCGGGATACTGTCCCTCACTCACCCGGCCGGTGTGGGAAGCGGGGCTGAACGAAGGCTATCACTGTGTGCGCCTGCATATTGAGGACGGCGGCCCCAACGATGCCGATGGCGAAGCCAATAGCACCATTGTCGATCCCGGTGCGGTAAGCCGCGCTCGCGCGGATGAAGGTGGCGGGGATGGCGACGGCAACGGCAACGGAGGTGGTAACGGTGGCGATGGTAATGGGGGCAGTGATGGCGGTCCCACCCCCGCCCCCGGTAATAACAATAGCGGCGGTGGCGGCGGTTCAATTGGCACCTGGTGGCTACCGCTGTTGCTGGCCGGCTGGCTGCGACGTCGGCGCAAAAATGCCGAGGATTAATCGCTCTAACTATTGCCCCGAAGAGTGATCCGAAGATTGTCTGGCGATGTGGGTCAGAATGGCGGCCAGGCAATCTTCAAGGGAGCGTTCTGCCGGGTGTAAATGTACCTCGGGCAATAGTGATGGCACCTAGGCTAAATCAATGCCGGTGAATTCAGTATCTCTCCTGTCCACGCACGGCGGTAGAGCCCTTTGGCGTCGCGTTTCTCGTATGTATTCAAGGGCGTATCCACAATTACTTAGATAAAACGGCCCTGCGCAAATTCTTGACACACTTGCTCGCGGGCATCGCGAAACGGCGAGATAGCAGCCGCAATCACGGATGATTTCCTGCAGTTTGTTAGCGGCGCTTTTTAAACCAGGTTGTTTTTTCAAATGACTGCAAGTGCGCCTGGTGCAGTGCCTCGCTATCGAAAAAATAATAATCGCTATTAATCTTGCCCGCTAACCAGCGGCGAACGCGGGTGGTTTTTTCGATTTTGAGCGTGGGAATACCCATTTTACGCTCGGCATTAAAACTCTGGTTCCAGTGAATCAACAGTGTGTGGCGAGCCACACGTCCGGCGCTTTCCTCGGAATCTGCCTCTACCCGGCGACAGGTAACAAAACCGGTAATGGCCCGTCCTGTGTCATTTTCAAAAAAAATACCGGTGCCCGTCATAATGACGTCATAAAGGTGGTGCTTGGTCATGCGGTGTCTCGGTTAGCTGGGCGCAGGTTGCGGTGGCAAGCGCTGGAACAGGTTGGCAAAGTGTGCGCGCAGGCGGTCGTTATCAAGGGTGGCAATATTACTTGAAAACCCAAACCAAACATATAACCCGTTCAAATCCCGGAACATAGAGGGCAGATGCTGAGGCGCGGCTATCATGCCATCCAGGTGGCGTTCGTAGAGTACGGGAATATCGTCCAGGGTCACTTTGCCCAGATACAGCATGGGAATCATCTCCGGTAGCCCCGCTTCAATGGCGCTACGAATAAAGCCGACGTTTTCGACAAAGCCTTTGACGTAGCTGATGTCTTTGGTAAAAACCGAACCGCCGGTGAGGGTGCCGCCGCGAAACACCCGCTGGGTGACCCGGTAGCTGTCGTGCTCGCTGTCACCGCGCTCGCGAAAATGGCGATAAACCTCGATAAAATCGGCACCGCTCTCGGCCATATCTACTGCTACCACTCGGTCGCTAACGCGGCGGGCACGGTCGGGAAAGGAGCTGAAAGTCAGTGTTTCCATCAACACCGCCATACCCTCCTGGATTGCAGTAATGCGTGGCGAGCCCACGCTCAGCCAGGTGGCCCACGGCTGGGTGCGGCCGTTCAGGGTAGTGCCTATATGCACCCAGCCCTCGTGGACTTCCAGCACCTTGAGGTCAAGATCGGAAAACAGTGCGCGACTGTTTATTTTAATACGGTCGCCACCGGCGGCGGCATCAGAGACGATATCGTCGCTGATTTCGACACGTACGGTGCCCGCGCCAAAATAGCGGTCCATGCGTTTTTGCAGCTGGCTGACAGCGGTATCGGCACTGATATTTTTCGGGTAAGATTGGTGCAGTTGCTGCGCTGCCGGTAGCGAAAACAGCTGACACAGGCGCTGGCCCAGATCGAGCAAGGTCTGATTGTCACCGGTGATTTTATCTCTGGGCGAGCCGTAAAGCGTTTTACTGAAGCGGCCAAACTGTTGATCGCCCCGGTGCGTCAAAAGGCTGATCACGGTCTGATACTGCTCGATGGTGGCCAGCAGAATATGACCCAGGGCGTCATCGGCACCCAGCTGCCGGGTAACGCTCTGACCCAACTCCTTAAACTCGCGTGATAACTTTGCCGGATCAAAGGGCAGTTTGAGTCCATCATAATAGGCCTTATCGATGTTGGGCAGGCGGGTAGCGTTGCTCGACAGAAAGTCGGTTTCTATTTGTGCCGGCCATTTGATAGCATCGAGTATGCGAATGGGACCTTGCAGTTGTAATAGATGATTGGATAAGTCCCTGAGGCGTTCAAGATAGGCTCGGGAGGTGGACGTTACGGCTGAATCGGTCACGGTTAGGCTCTTCTCATTGTCTGGCAAGTCAGGCATAGTGTGGCAAACCTCGGGCGCCTTGACTATGTGTTTGTAAAACCTATGGCTTATATTCCCCTGGCAAAACTCCACCAGCTTTTCGATGGCTTCTGCCAACCGGTGCAGGTGGCGGGTAAAAACCTGCTCTTGGTGCAAGAGCAGGGTAAAACCTACCTGATTGCCAATCAGTGCCCGCATAGAGGCGCTTCTCTGCACCGCGCGACCATTGCTGATGGCCTGCTACGCTGTCCCGCTCATGGTATGACCTTTGATCTTGCCAGTGGTCGTGCCACCCATCCCGCTGCTTGCCCTCAGGGGTTACAGCATTTCCCTCTGGCCTACGAGGGCAATACGCTCGGGGTCTATATAGGGGAGGGCGACTGACAAATCTGGACAGACCACGCGCTGAGCGCTCAATCCTGTTCCTATGCTTTAAAGCTGCTAAACGCTCTTGTGGCGTTTGTTAGCGGGCCGATAGATTGCGGCTTCGGGTTCCTGCACTGCCAGCAGTAGGGTATAATTGCGCGCTTTTTTAGCCGGGGTGAGTTTTCGGCGATTGGTGTGTTTACAGGTTATTGTGGAGAAAATGCATGCCCATCTATGAATATCGTTGTAACGACTGTGGTCACGAACTGGAAGCGCTGCAAAAAATGAGTGATGCAGCACTAACCGACTGCCCAGCCTGCGGTAAAACCGCGTTGATAAAAAAAGTCTCGGCTGCCGGGTTTCGCCTTAAAGGTGGCGGCTGGTATGAGACGGATTTTAAATCCGCCAAACAGAAAAATCTGGCCGGTGACAAAACTGATAAAAGCGGTGGTGGCGATACCAAGCCCGCGGCCACTGGCAAGACAACATCCGAGCCCAAGCCACAAAAGCCTGCGGCTTAAGGCTCTTATTGATTTAACAACAGGATAACTATTATGCGCAGTGAGTATTGTGGCGCGGTAAAGGCCGCACATATCGATCAACAAGTCACCCTGTGTGGATGGGTTGACCGCCGCCGCGATCACGGCGGTGTGATTTTTATCGACTTGCGCGATCGCGAGGGTGTTGTGCAAGTGGTGTTCGACCCGGACGCCCAGGATAACTTTGCCCTGGCCGACAAGGTGCGTGGCGAGTATGTGCTGAAAGTGACCGGCCGTGTACGCGCCCGCACTCCGGAAACCGTCAACCCCAATATGGCCACAGGCGAGATTGAGGTTTACGGCACGGCACTGGAGATTCTCAACGAAGCCCAGACCATTCCCTTTCCGCTGGATGCTCACTCCACCGTGGGTGAAGATGTGCGCTTGAAGTACCGTTATCTGGACTTGCGCCGTCTGGATATGCAAAAGAGCCTGCAGTTTCGCTCCAAGGTGACCATTGCCATCCGCAATTATCTGGATGAAAACGGCTTTCTGGATATTGAAACACCGATTCTGACCCGTGCCACCCCCGAGGGCGCGCGCGATTATCTGGTGCCTTCGCGTACCCATGAGAACAAGTTTTTTGCCCTGCCGCAGTCACCGCAGTTGTTTAAGCAATTGTTGATGGTGTCGGGATTTGATCGCTACTACCAGATTGCCAAGTGCTTCCGCGACGAAGATCTGCGCGCGGATCGTCAACCCGAATTTACCCAGATTGATATCGAGACCTCGTTTATGGACGAGGAGGGCATTATGGGTGTGACCGAAGGCATGATCAAAAAGCTCTTTGCCGATTTAAAAGGCGTGGATCTGGGCGAATTTCCGCGTATGGATTATGCCACGGCGATTGCCAAATACGGCTCCGACAAGCCGGACATGCGGATACCGCTGGAGCTGACCGATGTTAAAGACTTGATGGGCGAGGTGGACTTCAAGGTTTTCTCTGGCCCCGCCAAAGATCCCAAGGGCCGTGTTACCGCGCTGAAAGTACCCGGCGGCAACGACAAGCTTACCCGCAAGCAGATCGATGACTACACCAAGTTTGTCAGCATCTATGGCGCTAAAGGTTTGGCCTATATCAAGGTCAACGATAAGAGCGATCTGGAAGAGGGTTTGCAGTCACCCATCGTTAAATTTTTGCCCACGGACGTGCGCGCCGCTATTTTGGAGCGTGTA
>DATBNH010000283.1:0-2410 GCA_036554405.1 Cellvibrionaceae bacterium
TATTAATAATTGCCCACCCGGCTTAAGCACACGGTAGCAACTGGCCAGTGCCCGCTTAATGTATTTGGGCGGCATTTCGTGAAATAAAAAGCACACCACGACCGCCTCAAAACGCTCGCTGGCAAAGGGCAGATTTTCTGCAGTTGTATGTAAAAATTTAATCTGGGGGTAATTACTGGCCGCGTGCTTTAACAGATAGGGCGAAACATCCACGCCCCAGACATCACTCACACCCGTGGCCTTGACTGTGCCCGCCAGCTTGCCACCTGCCGTACCCAAATCCAATACCGAGCCACAGCCTGCCACACGCTCTGCCATCATCGCCCGCACTTTTTGCACCTGCCCGAGCATGGCGATATCGAAGCCGGTAATATAGCCATGAGAAACCTTATGAGAATAATTACCATTAGGCAGGCTATGGAATTCTTGCAGGGCATAGCGAGGAATACCGCTGAACAGCGGCTGTTTGGTATCTACCTGCACTTGTTGCGGCGTACCCAATATGGCCCGCATAAAGCGCCAAAGCCCACGGGGCGTATACAGACGCAGCTCATCCGCCCAGGTGGGCGCCAGTTCTAAGGCCGCCCAATCCGGGGTGTCCGGGTCGGGCAGTACCGAGGTTATATTTTCTGCCATCAACATCAGGCCCATATCATCACTTTTGTCAGCTAAGGGCGAAAGCATAAGAGCCCCGGCGACAAAAATCCAGTCAAGTCAGCCTTGGCGGCGAAAACTGTTATAAGCTGGCGGGCTGCCATCGTTCAGAACAGGCTCAGTGCACTGTCTACAGCCAGGTTCTGCCAATGCCCGGCCCCAGCCCCTGGCTAGACTTATGCAGAGGTTGGCCTAATAATAGCCAGCAAACCTAAACAAGGAGGCTTTATGAAAAACACACTTCGCCTGGCCATTTTGGCCCTTTTTATAAGTTGCAGCCTGTGGGCATCCGCAGATGATGTAACAGACGCCATCAACGAGGGAATCAGCGCCTATAAAGAAGGCGCTTACTCCAAGGCTGCCAGCCAACTGGAATACGCCGCTTCATTGGTTCGCCAGAAGAAAGCGGAGGAGATACTAGCGGTTTTTCCCGATGCGCTCAGCGGCTGGACCGCCAGTGAAGCCAAAAGTGAATCGGCCGGCGCGGCCATGTTTGGCGGGGGTATTACCGCCAGCCGCAGCTACAGTAAAGACGACACCCGCATAGATATAGAGATGATTATGGATTCACCCATGCTCGCCTCCATGGCCGGCATGTTCAGCAATCCGTCACTGATCACCATGAATGGTGGCAAGTTGATTCAGGTACAGGGGCAGCAGGGAATTCTCAACGAGCAAAGCGGTAACCCGGAAGTGATGCTGATGGTAAACAATAACGCCATGTTCACCCTGCGCGGCAGCAATGCCAGCACTGACGACGTCAAGGCCTACGCAGAGGCGCTTCGCCTGAATAAGCTCTGATTAAACTGCCCTCCCCCCAACCCCCTCACCGCAAGCGGGAGGGGGAGCAAAGGCTCTTTCAAGACATTCGTTATTACGGCTTAAAGACAAATTCCGCCAGTGCCGCGCCGGGGTCGGGCTCGCGCATAAACGCCTCGCCTACCAGAAAGCCATTGACCTGACGTTCGCGCATGGCGATAACATCGGCAGGGGTTAAAATACCGCTTTCGGTGATGACCAGGCGCGAGTCATCAATACCGTCGAGTAACTGATAAGTGGTATCGAGCGATACTTCAAAGGTATGCAAATTGCGGTTGTTAATACCAATTAACCGATTGGGTAACTCCAACGCCTGGGTCAGCTCGGCCCTATCGTGCACCTCTACCAATACATCAAGCCCCAATTGCAGGGCGAATTCATTTAGGCGCTTTAAGGTGGGGCCATCCAGTGCCGCCACAATCAGCAGCACACAGTCTGCGCCCATGGCGCGCGCTTCCAGTAGCTGGTATTCATCCACCAGAAAATCCTTGCGAATAACCGGTAGCGATACGGCCGCTCGCGCCTCTTGCAAATAGGCATCCTTACCTTGAAAAAAATCCACGTCTGTCAGCACCGACAAACAAGCGGCGCCTCCGGCTTCATAGCTTTGTGCCAGCTCCGCCGGTACAAAATGCTCGCGTATAACACCCCGACTGGGGGAGGCTTTTTTTATTTCCGCAATCACACCGGGCTTGCCTGCGGCTATTTTTTCTTCCAGCGCCCGCACAAAACCGCGCACCGGATCGGCAGCAGCGGCTTGGCGTTCCAGCTCTGCAACACTTACCTGTGGCTTGCGCTCACTGATCTCTTGCCATTTGCGGGCGATGATTTTTTTCAATACTGTCGGCGTATCACTCATGCCGCTTTTGACCTCGTGGTTAAATCGTTAAAACCCCCTCCCCAGCCCTCCCCCGCAAGCGGGGGAGGGAGAGGAGTA
>DATBNH010000327.1:0-1978 GCA_036554405.1 Cellvibrionaceae bacterium
TTGAGAATCCGCCGGGCAAGATTGTGCGGATTGCCCTGCGCCTCGCGCGGAAAAAAAGCCAGCAGCGCCGGAAACAATAACAAGCTAGTGGTTATGGATACCGTCATGGCAATAATCATCATCCAACCAAAGGCAATCACCGGTTGAATGTCGGTGAGCAACAACGAGGCAAAGCCCACAGAGGTGGTAATGCCCGCGTAGAGGCAGGGTTTAAACTTTTGTTTAAGGGTGTCGCTTAACAGGCGCTCTTGGTTCCAGTCGTCTTGAGCATCTCGTGCTTCGCGGTATTGCACAATTAAATGCACTACAATGGCCAGCGTTAGAATAAGTTGTAACGCCACAAAGTTGGCCGAAATAACCGTGGCTTTAAAGCCCAGCGCCCCAAATAGCCCCAGGGTCATTACCACGCTGCAAACGCAGCAGGCGGCGGTAAGTGCAACCCAGCGTGGCCTGCGGAACAGTATCAACAGCAGCAGGCAGATTACTACGGCAATGGCGCTGCCAAAAATCAGCAGGTCATCCCTGACAATATTAATTAACTGATAGCCCAGCGCGTGGGCACCGCCAACGTACAGGTTTACTGTGTCTTCATAGGGTTTAATAATCTGGCGTACGTGGTCAATTTCGCGGTTGCGGATTTCCGTCAGCTGTTTTTCTATGGGCTCGGCTTCTCGCTGCAGGCGCTCCAGACTTTTCTGGTCTTGTTCAGACAGTTCCTGCTCCAGCATTTTTTCCTGCAGCTGGGTAATTTTGCTTTGAATTTCGGACAATTCAGGGTGGGGTTTAAATAGCAGCTGAATGGCTGTGGCGGTTTGATCCTGGTTTATCACCAGATCTTCATAAATAGGGTGGCCCTTGAATGTTTGCGCCAGTTGCTCGGGGGCAAAGTTTTTTTGCTCAATGGTCCATGTGTCGGCCCCGCCTGCACTGAGGCCGCCTGCGGCCAAACTGAGTAAGGGCACATTGAGAATGGAGCGCACCGATGCCACCCGTTCTATTTGAGAAAATTCATCGCTCAGTGCTTTGATGTCCTCAAAGCTTTTCTCTGATAGAACTTTGTGGTTTTTAGGCTCGTAGGCTACCAGCAAAAATTCTTGCGGGGAGAAACGCGCGTCGGTGACTCGCGTTTTCAGGTATAACTCATTGTCTTTGGTCAGCAGTGTATCGGCCGAGGCATCAATGGTGAACTTACTCGCCTGCCAGCCCAGCACGATGGTGAGGAGAACAAAAACCGCCAGAATTATTTTATGGTAGCGCACGGCGACGGCAATGTTACTCATCGCTCACCTCTTGGTAATCGGCATCGCGCATAATGCTTTGCAGGTACAGGTTGCGAAATAAAATATAGGGGTCGTCGCTTTTCTCTCTGAGTATTTTGTAGCGTTCGGCATCGCTTGAGTAATCTTGTAAATAGTCAAACCCGCTAATAAACAACCTATCGGGATTTTCCGCCAGGTAGGTTATGGGGTTAAGGGTATAGTCGGCAAGAGCCGAGGTGCCGTCGCGAAGGTTCGACTGGCCCAACAAGGGCAGCACCAGATACGCGCCATAGCCTAGGCCATAACGCCTCAAGGTATCATCCAAATGGGCTTCGGCACGCTCCAGGCCAAACCAGTCGGCGGCTGGATCAAACAACCCGGCAACGCCCAGAGTGGAGTTAATAATAAACCGGGCAAGGTTACGGCAGGCCAGGCGACCCTCAAGTTGCAGCAGGTTGTTAACGAAGTAAATAGGTGTTTTGATGTTGTAAAAGAAATTAGTCACGCTGTTGCGCACTGGTAGGGGCACCACTTTAACGTAGCCGCTTGCCAGGGGAATAAGCGCATAGCGGTAGGTTACATCATTAAAGGCAAACATGACGCGGTTAAAGCCTATTAGCGGGTCATTATAATCCGTGTAAGAAACCACGGTAGGTTCTACATCCGGAATCCCCTCAGGGGCATCTATAACTTTGACCCCTTGCTCTACATCGCTGGCA
>DATBNH010000330.1:0-7460 GCA_036554405.1 Cellvibrionaceae bacterium
ATTACCCTGCAAGCGCAGAATCTGACCAACGAAGACACTATCGCGTTTGATGAGAGCGATGCACGTCGCATCACCTCTTACCAAACCTTCGGTGCCAACTACCTGCTCGGGGTGAACTACCGGTTCTAATCAGGGCATAAAGGAAAGCCCCTGCTATAGTGAACAACTGTAGTAGGGGCTTTTTTTTGGCTGGAGACAAATTTGTGAATAAACCCATAAAAAATGTATTGATTGTCGGAGGCGGCTCATCGGGGTGGATGGCAGCGGCGGTATTGTCACGGTTTTTCAGCAAGCACCTTACCATCCGCTTAGTGGAATCCAGTGAAATTGGCACGGTGGGCGTGGGCGAGGCGACAATCCCTCCCATTAAAACTTTCAATGATGTGCTCGGCATCAACGAAGCCGAATTTTTAAAGCACACCCAAGGTACCATCAAACTGGGGATTCAGTTTGAAAACTGGAACCGCACTGGTGCCTGTTACATGCATGCCTTTGGCGAAATCGGTCGCGACCTGGGTATGGCCGGTTTTCATCACTACTGGCTGAAGGCCCGGCAAGAGGGCGTCGCTGACGATTTCTGGCGCTACTCCCTGAACCAACAAGCCGCTTTACACAACCGCTATCAGCCCATGGAAAAAATACCCGACACCCAGTTTCCGGGGCTGGCTCACGCTTATCATCTGGACGCGGGCCTGTATGCGAAAATGCTGCGCACTTACAGTGAGAAGCTGGGTGTGTGCCGTACAGAGGGAAAAATTCAAAGAGTCGACAAGCATCCACAATCCGGTGCTATTGCCGCTGTACAACTCGAATCCGGCGAGCGCTTGCAGGCCGACCTGTTTATTGACTGCTCGGGTTTTCGCGCCCTGTTAATTGGCGAGGCGCTGGGGGTTGATTACGATGACTGGAGCCACTGGCTGCCTTGCGATCGCGCCCTTGCCGTTGCCAGCGAGGCGGCCGAAACTGTCACCCCTTATACCCGAGCGATTGCCCACGAAGGTGGCTGGCAGTGGCGTATTCCGCTGCAGCATCGCACCGGCAATGGCTTGGTTTACAGTCATCATCACCTGAGCGACGATGAAGCAACTCATACACTCTTGTCCAACCTGGATACACCGGCATTGGCCGATCCGCGCCCTATTCACTTTAAAACCGGCCGCCGGGTTCAACAGTGGTACCAAAATGTGGTTTCTCTGGGTTTATCCAGTGGTTTTTTAGAGCCGTTGGAATCCACCAGTTTGCATCTGGTTCAGCAGGGCCTTACCCGACTTATTAAGCTGTTTCCCCACAACGGCATAAAGCCCAGCGATATCGAGGAGTACAACCGACAGTCGCAGATTGAATTTGAAAAAATCCGCGATTTTATTATTTTGCACTATCACCTGAACAGCAAAACCGACAGCCCTTTTTGGCAACAGTGCCGCGAGGCGCCCAAGCCGGAATCGCTACTCAGGCGTATCAACTTATTCTCCGGCTCCGGCCGAGTATTCCGCGAGCAAGACGAACTGTTCAGCGAAACGGCCTGGGAGCAAGTGATGCTCGGCCAAGGCATCATCCCGGAAGACTACCACCCCTTAGTGGATAATCTGGACAGCGATCAGTTGCGCGAGTTTATGCAGTCCTGGCAGCGCATTGTTGATAAAACTGTCGCCCGGATGCCTTCACACAATCACTTTTTAGCGTCGCTGAAATAAACAAGAACATCCCTTCTCTGAACTGGACGTTGAGCACGTCCCATTACATACGTATTCATAAGTCCTGAGTAGTATGCATACGTATGCATGCTATTGAGCAAGTGCTCGTGCCGCTCTAGGATGAAGTTATGGTTTTGAAGCTCTCCTTCCTGACCAGCCCAGGATTACCCTTGGGCCGTTTTTTGAAGCCTATGCACTCTTGTCGTTTATTGCATGTGTGGGGACACTTCGGCGCAGTTTACTGCGCCTTTTTTTTATCCGGCTTTTGCTGTCGCTAGGCCGGGGGCCAATAAGTCGAGCACCAATAAATATAACAGTTACCCGTAAGCTTGGAGATACAATAATGAACAATCGACGCCCTAATGATCGATCTATGCCGCCGTGGTTGCGCCACAGCATTTGCCTGCTGCCCGCGCTGGCCTTAGCTATCAGCGCCCACGCCGACCACACCGAAACGCCCTCCAGTGTCAGCATTCCCGGAAGCCTCAATCCGGCCATGGGCTGTGCTGGCGAGTGGCAACCAGACTGTGACCAAGCCGGTCTTGAAGTTGGCACAGACGGAATCTGGCGCGGCAATTTTACGTTGCCGGCCGGGGACTATGAATATAAAGCGGCCATTAATGGCAGCTGGGATGAAAACTACGGCGCAAATGCCGTCACCGGTGGCGATAATATTTCGCTCGGCGTTGCCGCCGAACAGGATATTCGTTTTTACTACAGCCATGACAGCCACTGGGTCGCCGACAGCGTCAATCATGTTATTGCCACTGCCGTGGGTGACTTCCAAAGCGAGCTGGGTTGCCCCGGTGATTGGCAGCCGGAGTGTATGATTACCTGGGTCCAGGACCTCAACAACACCGGCATATACCAATACACCACCACCGATATTCCCGCCGGAAGCTACCAAGCCAAAATTGCCCTGAATGAGTCCTGGGATGAAAGCTACGGAATCGACGGCGGTAACCTGCCGTTCACCGTGGAAGCGGACGGCGAAGAAATCACCTTCACCTACAACAGCCTCGACAACAGTGTCTACGTGGGCGATGTGGTATCCGCCGGCGATTTGAGCCAAGCCAAGGCCTACTGGTTAGACGAAAGCACCATCGCCTTTGCCGTCGCCCCGGATGCCCATGTGCAGCTGCACTTCGACGCTGAGGCGGCGTTGAACAGCAGCCCCGAGGGTGTAACCGGAGGCGAGGCAATCACCCTGAGCCACGAAGCCAATGGCATGAGCGACGCGCTGGCCGAACAGTTTCCGCACTTGGCCAACTACCCAGTGTTCACCATTGCCGCAGCCGATTTCAATCAGATTGATGATATTCTGAAAGCGCAGATCGCCGTCTCTGCCAGTAATGAAGACGGCAGTCTGATTGACGCCACTGGCGTACAGGTTCCGGGCGTACTGGATGACCTCTACACCTACGACGGTGAGCTGGGTCCAGTTTATAACGACGGTGTACCCAGTGTGCATCTTTGGGCGCCCACCGCGCAGAGCGTGAACTTCCTGCTCTACCCGGACAGCCACACGGGTACTGCAGCCACCGAACTACCCATGACCTTCAACGCGGACACCGGCGTATGGAGCATTAGCGGCGACGCCGGCTGGGACCGGCAGTATTATCAATATGACGTTGAGGTATATGTACCGCAAACCGGCACTATCGAAACTAACCGGGTAACCGATCCCTACACCCTGAGCGCCAGCACCGACGGCAAGCGCAGCCAGTTGGTCAATCTTGACGACGCAGACCTGAAACCCGAAGGCTGGGATTCGCTGACCAAGCCGGCCTTTACTGCGCCTGAAGATATGGTGGTGTACGAAATTCATGTGCGCGACTTCAGTGTTAGCGACAGTGAAGTACCCCAAGCTTATCGCGGTAAATTCAAAGCGTTTACTATTGATGACAGCCTGGGCATGACTCACCTGAAGTCCCTTCAGGAATTGGGTCTGAGTCACGTGCACCTGCTTCCCGTCAATGACTGTGCCACCATTGCTGAAAACCCGGAAAACCGTGAAACCCTGCAACAGGACCTATCCCAATACGCACCAGACAGCACCGAACAGCAAGCGGCGGTCAGTGCCATTCGCGGCAACGACGCCTTTAACTGGTGCTACGACCCGCATCACTTCAATACGCCGGAAGGCAGCTACGCCACTGATCCCGATGGCGTGGCCCGCATTATCGAGTTCCGTGAAATGGTACAGGCCCTGAACGAAGCCGGGCTTCGGGTGGTGGTGGATGTGGTCTACAACCACACCAGCCAATCTGGCCTGGGCGACAAGTCGGTGTTGGATAAAGTGGTCCCCGGTTACTATCACCGCCTGAACAACAGCGGCGGTATTGAGCGCAGCACCTGTTGTGAAAACACCGCATCAGAACATGCCATGATGGAAAAGTTTATGATGGATTCGCTGATGACCTGGGCCGAATTGTACAAGGTCGACAGCTTCCGCTTCGACCTGATGGGCCATCACAGCAAAGCCAATATTCTAACCATCAAAGAGCAGCTGGCGACGCTGACCGAGCAAAAGCATGGGGTCAACGGCGAGCATATTTACCTGTACGGAGAAGGTTGGAACTTTGGTGAAGTGGCCGATGACGTCCGCTTTGAACAGGCCACACAAATCAATATGGCCGGCACCGGGGTCGGCACTTTTAACGATCGCTTTCGCGATGCGGTGCGCGGTGGCAGCCCGTTCGACACAGGCATCAATCATGTGGCCAACCAGAGCTTTATCAATGGCCTTTACTTCGACCCTAATGCCGAAAATGATGGCAGTACCGATGAGCTGGACTGGTTGCTCACCAGTACCGACAGGATTCGCATAGGCCTGGCCGGTAGCTTAAAGGACTTTGCGTTTATCGACTGGCAAGGTAACCAGGTAACCGGTGATTACGGCGCGGCGGTGGGCTACACCCTGGATCCACAGGAGTCGATCAACTATATCGAAAAGCACGACAACGAAACCCTGTTCGACATCAATCAGTACAAAATTCCATTGGATCGCACCCCGGAAGATCGCGTTCGTGTTCACAATCTGGGCACCAGTCTGGTAATGCTCGCCCAAGGCGTACCCTTCGTACAGGCCGGCCAGGAGCTGATGCGCTCCAAGTCCATGGATCGCGACAGTTATGACTCCGGCGACTGGTTCAATCTGTTGGACTACAGCTACCAGCAAAACGGCTGGGGCCGTGGCCTGCCGCCGGCGCACTCCACCGAGGCCAGCTGGAATGTGATTCAACCGCGCCTGGCGGACGAGACTCTGGCGGTGGAAGAGATGCATATTCTGGACAGCCTGGCGCACTTTAAGGAAATGTTGGCCATCCGCCACAGCTCCAAACTGTTCCGCCTGGAAACCGGCGCGGCGATTATGGAGCAGGTAAGTTTCCACAACACAGGCGCAGAACAGAAACCAGCACTGGTGGCCATGCACATTATTGATAGCAGCGATGATGTCGACCCGGAGCGGGATGCGGTTATGGTACTGTTCAATGCCCACGTTGAAGCCCAAACATTGAGTGCCGATAGTTGGGCCGATGCCAATTGGGAGCTGCATCCACTTCAGCAAAACTCGAATGATGAAACGGTTCAAGGCGCAATGTTTGATGCGAGTTCTGGTACCTTTACCATACCGGCTCGCACCACAGCGGTATTTCAAATGGCGCAGACCGATGTGGGTAATAACAATGGCGAAACCGATGGAGACAACCAAACTCCGCCGCCAGATTCCGGCGGTGGTGGTGCCAACCTCAATTTATTGTTGTTATTGCTAATGTTGGTGGGTAGAAGTTTGCAATCTCGCCGGAAATAATCTGTTGATCAACACTGCTACAAAAAAAGCCGGGGGTGGTAACACCTCCGGCTTTTTTTGTAGCTTAAACAAACCTACTCAACAGTTAATTGCTTCGGTAATCCGCCGAGCGCGCGTGGGCTTGCAGGTTCTCACTGTTGGCCAGTATCGAGGCGGTTTTGGCGAGCGTAGCCGCACCCTCGGGGGAGCAGTGAATAATCGAGCTGCGCTTTTGAAAGTCGTAAACACCCAGCGGCGAAGAGAATCGCGCAGTGCCGGAAGTGGGCAGAACGTGATTGGGCCCGGCGCAGTAATCGCCCAGAGCCTCGGGGGTGTAACGCCCCATAAAAATAGCACCCGCATGACGAATAGCGGGCAACAGGGCATCGGGGTCGGCTACGGATAACTCCAGGTGCTCGGGCGCGATGCGATTAGACAAGGCTATCGCCTCGTCCATATTTTGCACCAGCACCAGCGCGCCGCGATTGGCCAGCGACTGCACAATAATATCTCGCCGTGGCAGCGTGGGCAGCAGCGCTTTCATAGCCGCCTCGACTTTATCGAGAAAGGCCGCATCGGGGCTGACCAGAATAGATTGCGCTTGCTCGTCGTGCTCGGCCTGGCTGAACAAGTCCATGGCAATCCAGTCGGCATCGGTTTGACCATCGCACAGCACCAGAATTTCTGATGGTCCGGCGATCATATCGATAGCGACCTGACCAAAAACCGCACGTTTGGCAGTTGCCACAAAAATATTGCCGGGGCCAACAATTTTATCCACCCGGGTAATGGTGTCGGTGCCATAAGCCAGCGCGGCAATGGCCTGAGCGCCACCGATGGTAATTACCCGATCAACACCGGCAATAGCGGCCGCAGCAAGCACCATAGGATTCAGCTCGCCATCCGGTGCGGGGACCACCATGGTCAGCTCTTTAACGCCAGCCACTTTGGCGGGAATAGCGTTCATCAACACCGATGACGGATAGGAAGCCTTGCCCCCCGGCACATACAAACCCACCCGATCCATAGGCGTAATTTTTTGGCCGAGCACGGTGCCATCGGCCTCAGTGTATTGCCAGGAATCTTGCTTTTGATGCAGGTGATAACTGCGCACACGGTTGGCGGCGGTTTCCAGCGCCTGGCGCTGCTCGGGTGATATTTTTTGCAAAGCCTCAGTGAGTGCGTCAGCGCTTACCAGCAACTCGCTCATGGCGCTCACCTGGCGGCGATCAAAGCGATTGGTGTATTCAATCACCATTGCATCACCGCGGGTCTTTACCTGATGCAGAATATCCTCCACCACTTTAGCCACATTGGTATCAGAGACAGAGTCCCAGGCCAATAGTGCATCGAGTCTGGTATCAAAGTCGGTATCAAGAGTACTCAAGCGAGCGATCAGTGGTGTAATCATAAGGTTTAAACCGTTACATGAAAAAAGTAAGCGGGCTGTTTAACAGCGGTGGCAATGCAGTCGATAATCATCTGAATGCGCACATGTTTCATTTTCATGGAGGCCTTGTTCACAATCAAACGCGAGCTAATATCGGCGATAAAATCTCGCGGCTCCAAACCGTTGGCACGCAAAGTATTACCGGTATCGACGATGTCTACAATTTCATCGGCAAGATGCATTATCGGCGCTAACTCCATGGCGCCGTAGAGCTTGATAATATCGGTCTGACGGCCCTGGGTGGCATAGTATTGCTTGGCGATATTCACATACTTGGTGGCCACTTTAATGCGACCACTTTTTACCGGCGCGCCTTTAATGGCGGCGGTCATCAATTTGCAGCGGGCAATGTGTAAATCCAGCGGTTCATACAAACCCTCGGCACCATTTTCCATCAAGGTGTCTTTGCCGGAAATGCCCATATCGGCCGCGCCAAACTGTACGTAGGTGGGCACATCGGCGCCGCGCAATACCAGCAATTGCACATCGGGCTGATTGGTCGGAAACACCAACTTCCGACTTT
>DATBNH010000338.1:0-1894 GCA_036554405.1 Cellvibrionaceae bacterium
TCATATTGGAAATGAAGCATACGCCGAGGCATTTAATCATTTATGGTGCCGGTGTAATTGGCTGTGAATACGCGTCGATTTTTTCAGGCCTGGGTGTGCATGTGGACTTGATTAATAATCGCGACCGCTTGTTGTCATTTCTCGACGATGAGATTTCTGATGCCCTGAGTTATCACTTGCGCGATGGCGGTGTTCGTGTCAGGCACAGCGAAGAGTACGCTAAAATTGAGGCCAATGCGCAAAGTGTTACCGTGCACTTACAGTCGGGTAAACGCTTAAAAGCCGATGCTATTCTTTGGTGTAATGGCCGCAGCGGTAATACCGATCGCCTCAATCTTGAGGCGCTCGGGCTTGATATCGATTATCGCGGCAACTTGACGGTTGATAGTCAATACCGCACCCAGATTGACAATATTTATGCAGTGGGCGATGTGGTCGGCTGGCCAAGCCTGGCCAGTGCTTCCTATGATCAGGGCCGTGCAGTTGCTGCCGCCATCCTCGGTCAACCGGCGCGAACAGTTGACGGTGTACCCACTGGTATTTATACCCTGCCGGAAATCAGCTCCATCGGCCAGACCGAACAGGAATTAACGGCCGCTAAAATCCCTTACGAGGTGGGCCGCTGTTTATTTAAAAATACCGCGCGTGGTCAAATCAGTGGTGAAGACGTGGGTATGCTCAAGCTCTTGTTTCATGTGGATACCGGCGAAATTTTAGGCGTACATTGTTTCGGTGCCGAGGCTGCTGAGATTATTCACATTGGCCAGGCGATAATGAGCCAGCCAGGAGAGGGCAATAATATCGGCTTCTTTTTGAATACTACGTTTAATTACCCCACCATGGCAGAGGCCTATCGTTTGGCCGCGCTGGACGGTAATAATCGTATAAATCGCACCTGATAAAAGGGGCCACGATTTTGGCTCCGGCTTGTTACTGCTCGCCAGAGTTATGCTTGGCGACAAACTTAACTACCGCGTGTATCACCCGATCGTTTTCAAAGTAAACGGTAAACTCCGGGTAGTCCCAGCGATAGATAGAGGGTTCGCCGACCGGGCCCGAGCGCTCTGCCGGGTCGCCATAACGTTGCTCAACCTGGGTTTTACTGGTGCCAGTCGCGGGTAAGTTTGCGCTGATATCTGCCTGCTGCTGGCCAACAGGGATGCGCAGCACATCGGCGCTGGCGGTCGAGACAACAGACAGTAAACCGATAAAAGCAATAGCGAAACGCACGGCAGCGCACATGGATGGCTCCTGGGTGTAAAGGCGTCGACGACGACTTAGTTTTTGGGTTGGCGACGAATGGAGTCTATTTGCGCACGCATCATATGCTGACTGATTTGCTGGCGCTGCAGCCCACTGGTGTAGTGGAATTCTGCCGCAATCGCGTAACCTTTGTCGCGATCGGGTTCACATCGTGACACTTTCGCGTAAAGGGCAATAGCCATAGGCGGTTGCGAGAAGTTAAGGTGCAGCGCCAGATACTGGCCTTCTTTCAGGGCGCTGGGGTAAAAAAGGTTAACACCGCCCTCGCTTAGAATAACACTGTCGATGGTGCCCTCGGGCGGTGACTGGGTGGCCATGCAGTACTGCGCCAATACGTCAATCTTGCGGCTGACCAGATGCAGATACTCGCCCAAGGCGCGATCAGTATCCTTGATTTGCGGGTGCAGTTGCGCGGCATCGCTGTCGAGCCTTTTTAGCTCCGCCACTATCTTTAACATTCCCTGCGAGGGGAATTCATCGGCAGGGTCTGCGCCCTCGGCAGGTTCGGCCTCAAGCTGCTTTAGCTCCAGGCGCGCCTCCATCGTCATACGGAAATATTCGCGGCGTTCACTCATGGTCGTTACCGTACTCAAACGTTATTGCCAAACAATAGCACACATTTGGCTTTCTG
>DATBNH010000341.1:0-3162 GCA_036554405.1 Cellvibrionaceae bacterium
GGCTTAACCGTCCAGCATTCATCTTGTGCCTGTGTCTCATCAGTTTACTCCACCCCTGTGGTAACAGTGATGATCCCTTAGCGGGCACTCCTGCAATTACGTATAGTCATGAGGGTTTGGATCAGCACATTATCAATCGCCTCTATGAGCAACAGCAGCGGCCTTAAGCTGCCACCGGCCGAGGTCTGTCTCGCATAACAACAGTTGGCAAGCGGTCCGGACTGACGCAACTGGATATTCACAATATCGCCATTTTCAGTGCTCAACACATAATCGCCTCGGTAAGCGCCACCGATGATGAGGGTATTTTATCTGACAAGCTGCAAGAAACCACCAATGGTGGTCTAAGCGGGCACGAAATTGAACATGACTTCGGTGGCGAAGGGGGCGCAGCGATGACAATGGTGATACTGGATACCGCTAATTGACGATGTGGACTATCGCTTTTATTTCAATGTCGTGCAGGATGTGCGCACTCCCGAAACGCTTTACACCGCAGGCTGGGATAAAAACCGGGACGACCCACAGCCGCTGATTTTTGAAGTTTCCACAGATCGGCGAGAAAACTGGACTCAGCACCAACACCAGAACACCTCCCTATTTGGCGGTGTACGCAGCCTGCTAACCACTCGAGAAAACGATCAATCTATCGTCTACCTCGATTATACCGTGGCGGTATAATGCGCGTAGCACTGCCCTGACCCACATAAATGCCGCGCTTGCGGCTTTCTGTTTGACATCGTGATGATCGCTCTGCCCTGCAGCCGCGTATCTGCTAAAACACTTTACAGGTACGCCTATGCCCCTTTCCAATGCTATTATCCACATCACCAATTTACGCTTGCGTACATTGATCGGCTTTAATGACGAAGAGCGTATAAAACCCCAGGACATTGTGATCAATGTGGAAATTCACTACCCGTTTACACCGAACCTCGTTCAAGATCATGTGCAAAGTGCGCTTGATTATAAAGTGATCACCAAACGCATTATCAAGCATGTGGAAGAGGGTCAATTCTTATTGTTGGAAAAACTTACGGCTGATCTGCTCGGACTCTGCTCAGCAGAGCCTGTAGTGACTTATTGCAAAATCAAAATTGATAAACCTCACGCCCTGCGTTTTGCCGATTCGGTATCGTCCACTCTTGAATACAAAGCCGACTAGTTACGGAAATACAAAATGAACCTCTCCACTGAAGCACAACAAGTTCGTCAGGCATTAGTTGATAATGGACTGGAAACACCGATGGTTGATAATAACCTGAGTCACGAACAGAAATACCAGCGCATTAAACAGGCCATGACTGATGTAATGCAGACCCTGGGGTTGGATACACTTGATGACAGCCTCGCCGAAACACCTCATCGTATTGCCAAGATGTATGTACAAGAAGTCTTCTCTGGCCTCGATTATCAAAACTTTCCAGCGCTTTCGCTAATTGACAATAAAATGGGTGCCGATGAAATGATCAAGGTCCGCAACATCGACCTAACCAGCACCTGTGAGCATCACTTTGTCACTATCGATGGCACTGCCAAGGTAGCTTATATTCCTGAGGATCGTATCATCGGCTTATCAAAAATTAACCGCATTGTGCGATTTTTCGCCCAGCGCCCACAGGTACAAGAACGCTTGACCCGGCAAATACTGGTGGCACTACAAACTCTGCTGGGCACTGAAAATGTGGCCGTGAGTATTGACGCGGTGCACTACTGCGTAAAATCCCGCGGGGTTATGGACAGCAACTCACAGACCAGCACCACCGCTCTTGGCGGCTGCTTTCGTGAAAACATCCACACTCGCGCGGAATTTTTAAGCCCTTAACAGGTAAACCATTATGTTTAGTTGGATGAAAGCTTCACCCGAAAAAAAGCTGCAAAAAGCTTACGAACAAAAACTCGAGCAGGCCATGCACGCCCAACGCAATGGCGATATCCGGCAATACAGCCTGTTAACGGAAGAGGCCGAAGCGCTTTACCAGAAAATAAAAAACTCCCGCGCGTAAAAAGAAGCCATCTACCCACAGTGTTTAAGTCAAAAACTGGGGTGTAACACAATTCGCAGCAGAGTTTACCGTTAATGATGATGGTGATGCTCCGGCAGCGATGCATCGCCTTCACCGCCTGCATGATGATCACCGTGGCCATGCCCCACAGCACCATAAAGCGTCCAGGCGGCAAAGATTAAAAGCAAAACCGCCCCGCCCTGGCGCACCCAGGTAGACCGGGCAATAGCGGTTAAAGGCGCGGCGGCAAATGCGGTGAGCAATACCGCAGGCAGGGTACCCATGCCAAAGGCAAACATGGTTAAAGCGCCACTTGCCGCACCGTTTTGGGTCATAGCATAGGTAAGCGCCGTGTACACCAAACCACACGGCAGCCAACCCCAGAGCAACCCCAGCAAAAAACCCTGCCAGGGGGTTTTTACCGGCAACAACCGCTGCCCCAGCGGACTGATAACAACCCAGAGCTTTTTACCCAGCGCCTCAAGGTAAGTTAACCCCCGCCACCAACCGGCTAAATAAAACGCCATCGCCACCAGCAACAAAACCGCCATCAACCGCAAAAATTGCCCGGCACCTGCAGCCAGTAACCAATAGCCAAAAAAGCCGGCAAAGGCACCCATTACCGAGTAACTGGCCAACCGGCCCAGGTTATAACTGAAGACGATATTGACACGCCGGGTGCGTTGAGCTGGCGCTATAGCCATGGTTAGCGCGCCCATAATACCGCCACACATACCAATACAATGGGTACTGCTAAAAAAACCCAATAAAAATGCAGTTGTCAGCGCTAGCGGCTCTATCATGGATTTGGCTCTGACGTGTGTTCATCTGAGTTCTTATCCTTTTCAGTCTTGTCCGTTGCTGAACCCGCGTCCAGATCATCATCAAATAAAATGCGATGCGCCTCGGTATCCAGATTATCGTACTGACCGCTGTTAATGGCCCAGTACAAAAACCGAATGGCAATGGCCACAAATATCAACGCTATAGGAATTAAAAAATACAAGCTTTCCATATATGCCTCGTGAGACTGGGAACGGGGGCAGAATCATGTACGGCCATCACATTGTCGAGCAATGCCTGGTTGTTCCGCTAGCGAGGGTATTAATTTTTACCCCTTACAGGTAAACAATAATATTGGCGCTTTCAAGTCAGG
>DATBNH010000375.1:0-2647 GCA_036554405.1 Cellvibrionaceae bacterium
ACTGTATGTGTCATACTGTTAATAACCTTTCGTTGTTTGTTGAGCATTTTTCACGTACCAATGCAACGAAGTCAGTCTTTTATCTCCTCGGCTTCCAGTTCATAGGCACCTTCTGCATTGTGCACTTCTTTGCCATGCAGCGGCGGATTGAACACACAGGCCATTTTCATTTCTTCTTCGGCGCGCAGAATATGCTTGTCGTTCAGGTTGAGGTTATAAATAGTGCCTGGCTCAATATCATAAACTTTTCCATCTGCAACTGTCTCAACAGAACCCTTACCGCTGATGCAATACACAGATTCAAAGTGATTCTGATAATGCAAATGCAGTTCGGCGCCTTTATAAATAGTCGTGATATGGAACGAATAGCCCATACCATCGCCTTTTAGCAACAGGCGTGTACTGTCCCAGCCCTCTGAAACAATTTTACGGTCGCTTTTTTCAGCGTCTTGCAAACGTCTTACAATCATTAATCTCTCCCGCTATGCAATGGCGCCCTTAAGACGCCTTGCTTACACTGTCACTGTTCATTACTTCCCCAACACTCTGTTCGAGCAGATCCAAGCCTTTATTCAGCGCATCTTCACTAATGGTTAAGGGGCAGAAGCATTTTACGATTTGACTGTGATTACCGGCGGTTTCAATAACCAGACCATTGGTAAATGCAGCCTCACAGATTTTGCTGGCCAACTCGCCATTGCGACAATCAATACCCTGCATCAAGCCACGGCCTTTAAGGCGAAATACTGTCTCACCGTGCTTGTCGACTATCTTTTTAAAGCGACGGGTAACAATGTCAGCTTTTTTCTGAATGCTTTTGCTGAAGCTGTCATCGGCCCAAAACGCCTGCAGTGCGGCGGTGGCGGTAACAAATGCGTGGTTATTACCACGGAAAGTACCATTGTGCTCACCGGGTTTCCATTGGTCAAAATCAGGCTTGATTAGCACCACTGCCAACGGCAAACCGTAACCACTCAAAGACTTGGACAAGGTAATAATGTCAGGCTTAATGCCTGAAGGCTCAAAGCTGAAGAAAGTACCCGTGCGGCCACAACCTGCCTGAATGTCATCAAGTATTAACAGCATATCGTGCTTGCGACACAGCTTTTCGATACCGCGCAACCAATTGTTGGTCGCCACATTCAAGCCGCCCTCACCCTGCACCGCTTCAACAATCACAGCAGCAGGCTTGTCGATACCACTGGACGGATCCGACAAGAGTTTATCCATCATTTTCAGGGTATCGGCATCAGAGCCGTGATAACCGCAGTAAGGCATGCGATCAATATCGCTCAGTGACACACCGGCGCCACCGCGATGGTGCTGATTACCAGTGGCAGCAACCGCGCCCAGGGATACGCCGTGAAAGCCATTGGTGAAGGCCAGCACATTTTTACGCCCAGTGACCTTGCGCGCAATTTTTAACGCCGCTTCAACCGCGTTGGTACCGGTGGGGCCGGTAAACTGCATCACGTAATCCATATCCCGGGGTTCCAGAATATAATTGCGGAAAGCCTCCAGAAATTCGGCCTTGGCCTGGGTATGCATATCCAGCCCGTGGGTGATACCGTCGCGCTGAATATAGTCAATCAGCGCCTCTTTTAAAATTTGATTATTGTGACCGTAGTTCAAAGAGCCGGCACCCGATAAAAAATCGATGTAGCGTTTGCCATCTTCACCGTGCAAGTAGCAATCTTTGGCCTTGTTAAAGGTTACCGGAAACGACCGCGCATAGGATTGAACTTCAGATTCCATTTCGTCAAAAATATTCATGCTTCACCTCGTGCTTGTGACTGTATTCATTTAGCTGAAAAAAAATTAAAACATCTAAAAGCGATTAAAACGGGCCTATTACAAGCAAATGCTCATCCTCATGCTGCCCCCCAAAGTGACTGTCGCGCTCAAAGTACACGTGACTGTCCAGTGTGGCATCCAGCTCTTTGGCAAGGCTTTTAAAAACACCCCAGGATGCCGCGTTATCAGGCGTAATTGTGGTCTGTATATGGGTCACCCCACGGCAGCCTTCAGCCGCCAGCTGCGCCTTGACCAAACGCTTGGCTAACCCCATGCCACGAGCGCTGGCGTCCACCACCAACTGCCATACAAACAAGACATGGGGAGTTTCAGGCGGGCGGTAACCGGAGACAAAGCCGATCATCTCATCACCCCTGAAAGCCGCCATAGCCGTGCCCGCAAAGTGCGAACACTGCAGCAAATTGCAATACACGGAATTGGGATCAAGGGGCGGATTGGCAGCCACCAGCTGGTTGACGGTAAAACCGTCAGCGGCGGTGGGATGGCGAAAACGAATGTTATCTTTGCCACTCATGGCAGATATTTCTTCCTCTAAGCAGTTATTCATAACTGTAGTCAGTTTCCGTGACCGGATTATGAATAAATTGGTTAAAAAGATCACCAACTATGCTTTTTTCGCCGTAGAAGCGCACTTTTGCGACGAAAAATAATACTTAGTGATCTAAACTTTAATCTATAGTACACTAAGCAAATACTAAAGTCTAGTTGAGAGACAGTAGGTATTACTATGGGTACAACAGCAAAGCGTGAACAAATGCATGACACCGAAACATTAGGCCTCAAAGCAAAAGCTGCTTATAATCTTGCTCTTTTAAACAGAATGAATGCCATG
>DATBNH010000380.1:0-1978 GCA_036554405.1 Cellvibrionaceae bacterium
AATGGTATTTCTGACCGGCCACTCGGGCGCGGGCAAAAGCACCCTGATGAAATTGATTATGCTGATGGAGCGCCCAAGCCAGGGGCAGATTATTATCGACGGGCGCAATATCAACAGTATTCGCAGCGCCGCCATTGCCCACTACCGCCGCGATATTGGTGTGGTCTTCCAAAACCACCAACTGTTGTTTGACCGCAGCGTCTTTGCCAATGTGGCCCTGCCACTGCAAGTGGCGGGCTTTGCCGATAACGACATCGGCCGCCGGGTACGCGCCGCGCTGGATAAAGTGGGGCTGCTGCACAAGGAGCGCCACAACCCGGTTACCCTCTCTGGCGGCGAGCA
This sequence comes from Cellvibrionaceae bacterium, assembly GCA_036554405.1. Lineage (GTDB taxonomy): Bacteria > Pseudomonadota > Gammaproteobacteria > Pseudomonadales > Cellvibrionaceae > Gilvimarinus. Next base: position 343 of record DATBNH010000380.1, read on the forward strand.
ACAAAGGGTAGGTATCGCCCGCGCTGTGGTGGGCAAGCCGGCACTTCTGTTAGCCGATGAACCTACCGGCAACCTCGATCCGGCTCTATCGGCAGAGATTATGACGCTATTTCGCCAGTTTAACGAGTTGGGTATGACTCTGGTGATTGCCTCCCACGATATTCAATTGATTGAGCGCATGAACACCCGGGTGCTGCAGTTGGCTGAGGGCCGAGTGATTGCCGATGGGGTGAGCCCGTGAAAAAGCAGGCCAACCCACCTTCGCGCAAGCCCGCGCGCCATCAGGGCGCTCGCCGCCACCAGACCCACTGGCGCGACAAGCTCTACGCCTGGCAGGCGCACCACAGCACCACCGCCGTTGAAAGCCTGCTGCGGCTGCTGCAAACCCCGCTGCAAAGCCTGATGACCTGGCTGGTAGTCGCCATCGCCACCGCCCTGCCCGCCACCTTGTTTGTGGCGCTGCAAAATATTCAGTCACTGGGTTATCAATGGCAGGATTCCAGTCAGATTTCCGTGTTCGCCCGGCAAGAGGCAGCGCCCGAGGCACTTGTAAAATGGATCACTAATCTCAATCAGCGCGCGGATATCAGCGCGGTGGTATTTATATCGCCCGAAGAGGCGCTGGAAGAGTTTCGCAGCTATTCCGGCCTTGGCCGTATTGTCGATGATCTTGACAGCAACCCCCTGCCTGCGGTGCTTTTGGTACAACCCTCAGTCGAGGCCAGCCGAGGCGAAGCCCTTGAACAGCTTCGCGGCGAGCTAAGCGGCCACCCGCTGGCCGATGACGTGCGTCTGGATATGGAATGGGTGGAGCGGCTGGAGCAGATTATTGTACTCACTTCACGCACCGTGTCTTTTTTAGCGGTGCTGTTGGCACTGGGACTGTTGCTGGTAATCGGCAACACCATTCGCATGGCCATCGAAAATCGCCGCGATGAAATTGTGGTGGTCAAACTGGTAGGCGGCACCAATGCCTACGTGCGCCGCCCCTTTTTATACACCGGCCTCTGGTACGGCCTGGGCGGCGGCCTGATGGCGCTGATACTGCTCAACCTCGGCCTCTGGTGGCTGGCAGAACCCGTCTCACACCTGACCGAACTCTATCAAAGCGACTTCCGCCTGCAAGGCCTCGGCGCCATCAGCAGCCTGCAACTGGTACTGGTCACCGGCCTGCTCGGCTTGGCTGGAGCTGCCTTGGCGGTGGGGCGGCATTTGGGGCAGATAGAGCCGCGGTAGACCGCAAAATCAAAGCTTTCAAGAGAATTAATATAGATACGTATTGGTAATATCAAGCGATATCCACCATCCTATAGGGTAGTATAGCCATTGCACATTCAGCGTTTTGCCATCCTTAGTTAAGTGAACCCTGGATTGACTAGTGACAGACTCGCAGAAATAATTATTTCCAATAATCTCGTGTTTATCAATAACAGATGAGGGCCCTTCAAAATTACTTCCAATATCGTCTATAACAATTTCAAGTGGTGGGTTTAATGTTGCCTCCACCCGCCATATATCATCACGTTTTTTATAAACCATCAGCCGTCTTGTATCCGTAACTTTTTGTGTGATCGCCTGTTCACATTCATCACGATTGAATTTAAAGACCACCATTAAACTTGCATTACCGTTAATT
>DATBNH010000382.1:0-10340 GCA_036554405.1 Cellvibrionaceae bacterium
TACACGAAAAGCAAGGCAGATACCATGAAAGCTGATATTCATCCCCAATACGCAGACGTTACGGCTACTTGTAGTTGCGGTAATGTGATTAAAACCCGCTCAACTCTGGGCCAGGACTTCCATGTTGATGTCTGTTCAGAATGTCACCCGTTTTTCACCGGCAAGCAAAAAGTAGTTGATGCCGGTGGTCGAATCGATCGCTTCAACAAGCGTTTCGGTGGCCGCATAGGCAAGAAGTAAGTCGCTCCGACCCTTCTCTGCCAGCACGGCGATGCTGGACCCAATCGTTGATACGCCGGTGCGCAAGCCCCGGCGTTTTTTATGGGCGCTGATACATCGTTAGCTCGCTGATGCCCCGCTCGGCTATGATACTGGCAGGGCGACGCCTTTCTCGCAGTCGCAATAGTTTGTTTGCAGTTTCTGCACGGGTGCTCACCTATGTTTGCTTTTAAGTGGATTATCAAAACCTTTTTGCTGGTGCCGTTTGTGCTACTGGGGCTGCCGGCTGCAGCCGATTGCGGTTTCACACGAGGGCTGCCCAAGGTTGCAATAGCTTCTGTGGCTGATGGAGATACCCTGCGTACCACAACGGGTGATCGTCTGCGCCTGGTTGGCATCAATACGGCCGAGCTTGGTCGCGATGGTGCCGCTGATGAGCCATTGGCCCGGCAAGCTCGCCAGGCGGCGCAGGATTTTGTTAACAGCTCGCAAACGTTGTACTGGCGTGCGGCGCCGGGGGGCAAGGACCGTTACGGACGTTTATTGGGCGAGATATACAATGGGGCCGGCAGCAGCTTATCGGCCGCTTTGCTGCGTAGCGGCCTGGGATTTTATATTGCCGTCGCTCCTCTGCCGCAGTGGGCCGCTTGTCTGCAGCGAGCCGAGGACGAGGCGCGCAGCGCCAACCTTGGCGTGTGGCGCGAACCCTTCTGGCGCGCTCGTGCAGCTTCTGATTTGAGTGCAGCAGATACAGGGTTTGTGCGTATTCAGGGGCGTATTACCCATATTACCGTGCAGGCAAAGCTCAGTTGGATCGAATTGGACGGCCCTGTGGTTCTGCGCTTACCCGTAAAACTTTCTACAGGCCAGCAACGCGAATGGCAGGGGCGGCGGGTAGAAGTGGCGGCTTGGCTGGTGGATCGCAGTAACAGCAAAGCAGCCAAAAGCGGGTATAAGCCGCTTTTGGTAAACCTTGGCGATGACTCGGCACTGCGATTTACGGATTAAAATAACTCTTCGGGCAGTATGTCCTCTACTGCTCCTGAGGCATTGCTGTTGTCTGTAGTGCTTGCGGCGGGCTCTTCTCCGCTGCGGAAAATTTCAAAAATGGCATCTGGATCATTGGGCGCTGCCCGTTTGCCCGTCTGCGGGTTGATGCGTACGGTCACGATACCATCGGGGCGCATTGGCGGTTGATCCGGTTTGTCTGCCAAGGCTTCACGCATATAGTCGATCCAGATGGGCAGGGCAGCGGTGCCGCCAAATTCACGGTGGCCCAACGGCGTATTCTGATCGAAACCGAGCCAGGCAACGGCAACCATATGCGGGCTGTAGCCTGCGAACCAGGCATCCCGCGGGCCGTTGGTGGTGCCGGTCTTGCCCGCGATATCGTCGCGCTCCAGTACCCGAGCGCGCCTGCCGGTGCCGCGGCTGATGACGTCACGCAGCATTGAGTCGATCATATACGCCGTGCGTTCATCCACTATCCGTGGGGCCGTAGATTTTGTTGACGATAAGCCAGAATCGGATTTAAGGCTCAGGGCCTTGAGTGACTCCAGTGTTTGCAGCATGGCTATCGGTTCTGCTGGCAAGGCTTGCTCTGCCGCCGCGCACTGGCGACAGACGGTGGCTGGCAGTGCCTGAAAAACAACCTCACCCTCAACACTTTCAATGCGGTCAATCAGATAGGGCTCTACCTTGTAGCCGCCATTGGCCAACGTGGCGTAGGCTTCAGCCAGTTTTAGCGGTGTCAGGTTGTGACTGCCAAGTGCCAGCGACAAATCGTAGGGCAGGGAGCCTTTATCAAAGCCAAAACGTTCGAGACTATGGTGTGCCCGAGGTAGGCCTAATGAGCGCAGAATACGTATAGAGACCATATTGCGCGAGCGGTAAAGCGCTGTGCGCATGCGCATGGGGCCGAGGAAAGTGCCGCCATCGTTCTCCGGCCGCCAAGTGCTTTCAAGGCTGGCATCTTCAATAACAATGGGGGCATCGTTAATGATACTGGCCGGGGTAAAACCGTGCTCCAGTGCGGTGGCATAAATAAAGGGTTTGAAGCTGGAGCCTGCTTGCCGGGCCGCTTGGGTGACGCGATTGAAGTTGCTCTGCCCAAAATCAAACCCCCCAACCATGGAAATAATGGCACCGTCATCAGGTGCTATGGCCACCAGTGCGGCTTCAGCCACAGGCAGTTGCGAGAGTTGCCAGATACCTTCACTGTCTTTTCTCAGGCGAATCAAGTCGCCGAGCGCCAGTATGTCATTTGCGGTGCTGGGGCTGGGGCCGCGAACATTCTCATTGATATAGGGCCTCGCTGCAGACAAGCCCTGATTCCAAAGCAGCTCTAAGGTTTCACCGCTGGCCAACAACAGGCTGGCCGATTGTTCTTCTATAGCGGTAACCACAGCGGGTATCAGGCCGCCATAAACGGGTGTTTGTGCCAACTGTTGTGGCCACTGTTCGGTGGGGATGTCTTTTAGGCTGGCCTCAGCACCGCGGTAGCCTTTGCGTGTTTCAAAGGTGAGAATGCCGTCGACCACCGCCTCTTGGGCGATTTCTTGTAAGTGGGCACTCACTGTCGTGTAAACGCGATAGCCATCGGTATAGGCTTGGTCGCCAAAACGCTCAAGAATTTCAGTGCGAGCCATTTCCGCAATGTAGGGGGCGTATAGCTCCGGTGATAAACCATGGCGTCGCGCCGTGACTGGCTCGGCGATAGCAGCATCGCGGGTGAAACTGTCAATATGACCTAGCTCGTGCATACGTCCCAGTATCCAATCGCGACGAATCAACGCACGCTCGGGGTTGGCCAGGGGGTTGTAGGCAGAGGGAGCCTTGGGCAAACCCGCGAGCATGGCCAGCTGCGCTAAATTGAGCTCACCAATGTCTTTTCCATAGTAAATACGTGCCGCCGCCTGGATGCCATAGGCGCGATTACCAAGATAAATTTTGTTGGTGTAGAGCGTTAGGATTTCGGCTTTACTAAGTTCACGCTCAATCTTAAGAGCCAGCAGTATCTCATTGAATTTTCTGGCAAAAGTCTGCTGGAGGGTCAGAAAGAAATTACGTGCCAGCTGCATGGTAATGGTGCTGCCACCAGACTGGATCTGGCCTGTTTGTAATAGTTGTGACGCGGCTCGCAAAAGTCCTCTGATGGATACACCGTTATGGTCGTAGAATTGGGCGTCCTCAGCCGAGAGCAGTGCTTGTATATATAGCGGGGGGATTTGCTCGTAAGTGATTGGATCGCGACGCTGTTCACCAAATTCACCTATCAGCTTGTTATCGCTTGAATAAATACGCAAAGGCGTCTGTAATTTAACTTCCCGGAGGCTCTGCACATCGGGGAGTTTTGGGTTCAAATACAGGTACAAACCCGCAAACGTGATGCACGTCACGCTGCCGAAGGCGAGTGATAACCAAAAAAGAAGCTTGATAAAAGAATAATTTTTAAGCATTTTTTCTATGTTAATTAGTGAGTTAGCGAGAAAAATCGCCAGGTGGCTGCATTATACGGGGTTTTTTGCTGTTTACATATGCACGTTCTTGTTGCAGGCTTAACTTAAAGTGCTATAACATGAACAACGTCTAAGTTACGGATATAGATAGAAAAATGGGCATTTTCGGATTCTTAGAAAAAAAAGCGGCACCGGTAGTTGGTCTGGATATCAGTTCAACCTCGGTTAAGCTGTTGGAGCTGAGTCGCAGTGGCAGTCGCTACCGCGTCGAGACTTATGCTGTGCGTCCCCTGCCGCCTAACGCCGTGGTTGAGAAAAATATCAACGACGAGGCGGCTGTGGCAGAAGTGATCAGGGCATTGGTCAAACAGTCAAAAACCAAACTGAGGCATGCTGCTGTGGCGGTGGCCGGTTCGGCTGTCATTACCAAGGTAATTGAAATGCCGGCGGGGCTTAGCGACGATGATCTGGAAAACCGGATTTATATCGAAGCCGATCAATATATCCCCTTCCCGATTGACGAAGTCTCCATCGATTTTGAAGTGCAGGGCGAATCAGCCGCCGATCCCGATCAGGTTGAGGTGTTATTGGCGGCCTGCCGAACCGAGAATATTGATGCCCGAGTATCGAGCATACAGTTGGCCGGTTTAACGGAAGAGATTGTCGATGTTGAAGCTTATGCTGTAGAGCGCGCCTTTGATCTGATTCTTGAGCAATTGGAAGACCAGGATAATCAGGTGTCGGCCATTGTTGATATTGGCGCCACCATGACCACCTTAAGCGTTCTAGTGGACGGTAAAACGGTTTATACCCGCGAGCAGTTGTTTGGCGGCAGGCAGTTGACCGAAGAGATTCAGCGCCGTTATGGCCTGTCTGCCGAAGAGGCGGGCCTTGCCAAAAAACAGGGTGGGCTGCCAGATGATTACGATAGTGAAGTGCTTGGGCCTTTTAAAGAAGCCGTGGTACAGCAGGTGACCCGCTCCTTGCAATTTTTCTTTTCCGCCAGCGAATACAACGATGTGGATTACATTATTCTGGCCGGCGGAGTGGCTTCCATGGAAGGGCTCGCAGAATTGATTGAAGAGAAGCTGGGCACACAAACCCTTGTCGCCAATCCCTTTGCCAATATGTCGGTTGCCTCCCGTGTCAATGCTGCTGCCTTGGCTAATGATGCGCCGTCGCTGATGGTGGCAACAGGACTTGCCATGAGGAGTTTTGAGTAATGGCTAATATCAACCTCCTCCCCTGGCGGGTCAAATACCGCGAAGAGAAAAAGAAAGAATTTATTATTGTCATGGCAGTGGTGGCTGCAGTGGCTGTGGTGCTGGCTTATCTGTGGATTTCTGACGTCCAGGGCCAAGTCGATAATCAGCGTCAACGCAACCAGATGCTGCAAGACGAAATTCAAGAGCTGGACAAAAAAGTATCGGAAATTGCCGAGTTGCAACAGCGTCGCGAAGATCTGTTGTCGTTAATGGAGTTGATACGCAATCTGGAGGGTACTCGTTCGGTGGTAGTTCATCATTTTGATGAGCTGGTGCGCGCCGTGCCCGATGGTGTGTACCTGACTTCGGTTACACGTGAAGGCGACCTTATGCGAATTACCGGTTTTGCCGAGTCAAATAATCGTGTGTCAAGTTTTATGCGCAACCTGGATGCTTCTGAATGGTATGACGCTCCTAATCTGTCATCGGTCGATGCGGCGCCACAAGAGGGTGAGCAGGCCAATCAGTTTCAAATGCGCGTCAGAACTATTGTTTCTAAAGCTCAGGTTGAGCTGCAAAAGCAGGAGGAGCAATAATGTCTTTGCAAGAGTCATTTGAACAGCTCCGTGAGTTCGACTATAGCGATCCCAATAAACTGGGCGTTTGGCCAATACCGGTTAAAATAGTGGTTTGCGTGCTGATTGTGGCGATAGTGTTGGCCGCGACCTTCTACTTCAAAATTCGTGATATCAATCAAACCCTGGCGCGAGTTACGTTAGAAGAACGCACGCTGCGGACCAGTTTTGAAACCAAAAGTGCACAGGCCGCTAACCTTGAGGCCTATCAGGCACAAATGGAAGAAATGCAACGCTCTTTTGAGTCGCTGTTAGCACGTTTGCCCTCCGATACAGAAGTGCCGGGATTGTTGGAAGACATTGATGCCCGCAGTGTAGAGAGTGGCTCCAGTATTCAAAGTATTGAATTGGGTGCCGAGCAAGATGCGGAATATTACGTTGAGCTGCCAATCACTATTAATGTCATCGGCAGTTATCACGATTTTGGCAACTTTGTCAGTGGTGTGGCGGGTATGCCTCGCATCGTAACTCTGCATGACTTTGAAATTGCCAGTCATCAAGACAGTGGTGATTTGGCAATGAAGATTACCGCTAAAACCTACCACTATCAGCAGCGGGGTAGTGAAGATGAATAAGCCTATTTCGCTACTCACCTTGGCGGTGGTCTTGGTATTGGTCAGTGGTTGTAGCAGCGGCGGTGATTTCTCAGATTTACGTGAATATATTGATGAGACCAAGCGCCGCCCTGGCAAACAGATTGAGCCATTGCCGGTGTTTCGTCCACTGCCGCCGTTTTCCTATACCGCTATGACGTACCGTAGTCCGTTTGATCGACCTGTGCGTGAGCTTGCGAGTATTCAAGGTGGGCGTACAGTACAGCCAGATCTTACTCGTGCGCGCGAATTTTTGGAGAACTTCAGTATCGCCACCATGAGTATGGTGGGAACGGTTGTGAATGAAGGCGTGCTATGGGCCTTGATTGACACCGGCCAAGGCAGTGTTGAGCCGGTAACGATTGGTAATTATATGGGGCGTAACCACGGTAAGATTATTACCGCATCGCCCAATCAAATTGAAGTGATGGAAATCGTGTCGGACGGAAGTGACGGCTGGGTCGAACGTCCACGCATTATTAAATTAGAAGAAAAGGAATAGGCGGTCATGCGTGCTTTTTTCTTTATGGGGTCAAAGATGAGAACTACAATTGCCTTGCTTTTAGCCTGCCTGGTAACTCCAGTATGGGCTTCCACGCTGAACGATATTCGTTTTGCCGAACTGCCTAATCAGCGTTTTGAAGTGAGAATGACCTTCAGCGAGACGCCGCCAGAGCCACAGGGGTATACCATTGAGTCGCCGGCGAGAATCGTGCTGGATTTCGCAGATGTAGCCAGCGATTTACAAGAGCGTCGCTTTCCTTTGGCGTTCGATAATGGCAACAGTGCCATGGTGCTGACATCCGATGATAAAACCCGACTGATTCTTAATCTTGTTCAACTTGCAGGTTATGAAACACGTGTAGACGGCAACAGTTATGTGATCGTTGTGGGTGCCGCTGAAACAGGCAGTTCCATTGCGCCAGAGAGCCGTCCAACTGTGACCGAGGCTGTGGGCTCAGTAGACCGCCAGTCTGCGGAAAGCCAGCGCGGCACCAGTATTACCGCTATTGATTTTCGCCGGGGAGAGAAAGGTGAAGGGCGTATTATTATTGATCTTTCCGATGAGCGTATAAGCGCTAATATGGTAGACACTTCTGATGGTTTGCGTTTGACATTTCGCAATGTGTTTTTGCCCAATGAATTGCGCCGCCGCCTCGATGTGATTGACTTTGCCACCCCGGTCTCGGTGATCGCTACAACGCGAGAAGAAAACTCTACGGTTCTGAATATTACTGCCTTGGGCGATTATGATTATATGGCTTATCAATCGGGCAGCCGTTATGTAGTCAGTGTAAAACCACTGACCCAGGCGGAGAAGGCTGAGCAGGAGCGGTTGTTTGAGTTTACAGGACGTCGCTTGTCTTTCAACTTTCAAGATATTGAAGTGCGTGCGGTGTTGCAGATTATTGCCGATTTCACTGAGCTGAATTTAGTTGCCTCCGACACAGTTCAGGGGCGTATTACCCTGCGACTGGATAATGTGCCCTGGGATCAGGCGCTGGATATGGTGCTTAAAACCAAGGGGCTGGATAAGCGTCAGGTGGGCAATGTGCTTATGATAGCACCAGCTTCGGAAATTGCCGAACGCGAGCGTCAGGAGCTTTCAACCCGTCGTCAGCTCGAAGAACTTGCTCCGTTGCGTACCGAATACATTCGCGTGCGTTACGCCAGCGCCAAAGACATATTTACTTTATTTGGTGGCGAAAGCAGCTCTGGCAGCAGGAACGAATCAGCCAGTCGTTCCACAGGCACTGTACTTTCCGAGAGAGGTCAGGCAATAGTCGATGAGCGGACCAATTCGATTATTGTGACTGACACTGCCGATCGTATCGAAGCATTTAAACAATTAGTCAATGAAATAGATATTCCCATTCGCCAAGTGATGATTGAGGCGCGTCTGGTGATTGCCAATCAGGACTTTCGCCGTGAGCTTGGTGTTCGCTGGGGTGGGGTGGGCGCAAGTTTGGGGTCCGACGCACTGTTTGAGGTAGGTGGGTCGACAAGCGGTCTGGACTCCAGTCCCGGCACTCCCGCTGATTTTATCTATGGCGGCGGTACTATGGATATCAATGAAAATATGATGGTTGATATGGGACTGCAAAATCCAGTGGGAAGTATCGCCTTTGGTTTGCTGACAAGTAACGCCTTTCTCGATTTGGAGTTGTCTGCGTTGGAATATAATGGCCATGCCGAAGTGGTTTCTCAGCCCAAGGTAATCACTGGCGATAAGCAACGTGCCACTATCTCTACAGGTCGTGAAATTCCCTATCAAGAGGCTTCGGCCAGTGGTGCTACTTCCGCCTCCTTTAAAGAAATTTTATTGGAATTGGATGTAACCCCGCAAATTACGCCAGATAACAACATTATTATGGACCTTGCTATCAAGAAAGATTTGTTGGCCGAGTTCAATCAAGAGTTTGGTGTGCCTATCATTGATGTGACGCGACTCAATACTAAGGTATTGGTGGGCGACGGCCAGACCATTGTATTAGGTGGTATTTTTGAAATGGAACAGTTGAAAGGTACAGATAAAGTCCCTTTCTTAGGCGACATTCCTTTCTTGGGGCGTCTGTTCCGCCGCGATATTGTCAACTCTCAAAAAAGCGAGCTGTTGATCTTTATTACTCCCAGAATTATGGCAGACGAGTTTACCCACTGATTCATGCCTGATTCACATCTTTTTTTAATTGGCCCCATGGGGGTTGGAAAATCCACCATCGGACGCCTTCTGGCGGCCGAAATTGCTTTGCCTTTCTACGACAGTGACCGTGTCATTGAAGAGCGCACCGGAGCGGATATTCCCTGGATATTTGATATGGAAGGGGAGGATGGTTTTCGGGTGCGTGAGGCGGCAGTGCTGGCCGATCTGGTGGCAACTACCCCCGCTATTATCGCAACTGGTGGCGGAATAGTTACCCGCGATGAAAACTGCCGGCTTATGCGTAAAACCGGGAAAATATTCTATTTGACCGCCTCCATTGATCAGTTAGTAGAGCGTACCGCCCGAGATAAAAAGCGCCCTCTTTTGCAGGTTGACAACCCCCGCGAGAAGATAATGGAGCTATTGCGCGAGCGCGATACCCTCTATCGTTCAGTTGCCGACCACGTCATTAACACCGATAAATGCTCCCCAAAGGCAGCGGCTACCGAAATTGCAGTGCTAGGCGCCTGTCGGGCTTAAGTGCCAATGCTAATCCGTGTTTAAACCAGTTTTCCACGCACTATAAACTAGGCGTTTTTGCCAGAAAAATTATTTGCCCCATGAGCTCGAAATAAAGCTGTCTCTCCATCAGGTTATGACCTGCCTATCGCCATGCTGTAGAATGCTGGTTTGTATTCGCCTTAAGCCACGCACAGCTTGAGGTTTTACCTGTTCGAGAGACTACGCTATGAAAACACTGAAGGTTGAGCTGGGTGAGCGCAGCTATCCTATCTACATTGGTGAGCAACTGCTGGAAGACAAGACGTTATTGACGCAGCACATACAGGGCCGTCAGGTCTGTATTGTCACCAATAAAACGGTGGCTCCCTTGTATCATGAGAAATTATTGGCGTCACTGAGCGATTATGATGTGACCACAGTGGCTTTGCCCGATGGGGAGCAATACAAAAACCTTGACACATTAAATTTGATATTTGATCAGTTATTGAGCGCTCGCCATAATCGTACCACCACTGTAATTGCATTGGGTGGAGGGGTAGTGGGTGATATGGCCGGTTTTGCCGCCGCCTGCTATCAGCGTGGGGTTAATTTTATTCAGGTGCCGACTACCCTTTTGTCGATGGTGGATTCCTCTGTCGGCGGTAAAACCGGGGTCAATCACGCTTTGGGTAAAAATATGATAGGGGCTTTTTACCAGCCGCAGGCTGTTATTGCCGATGTCTCTGTGCTGCAAAGCCTCCCCACTCGCGAGCTGGCAGCAGGGCTTGCCGAGGTTATTAAATACGGTCTGATCAGCGATGCCGATTTTTTTGTCTGGCTTGAGCAAAATATAAAAGCTCTACTGGCTATGGAGGTAGAGGCGTTGAGTTACGCGGTGCTGCGTTCTTGCGAAAACAAAGCGGCAGTAGTCGCCGCCGATGAGCGCGAGGGGGGTATTAGAGCTATTTTAAACTTGGGGCACACGTTTGGGCACGCCATAGAAACCGCCGAGGGCTATGGTGTCTGGCTGCACGGTGAAGCTGTAGCGGCGGGTATGGTGATGGCTCTGGATTTATCCCAGCGTA
>DATBNH010000398.1:0-3787 GCA_036554405.1 Cellvibrionaceae bacterium
AATTAACGCGCGCTCAAAGGTGGGCACCGCTTCGCTAAGTAACTGGTGATGACCGCGCGCCAATGCCTGATCGGCCCAGTGGCGCAGGGCTTTTTCCCAGTCGTCTGCGGGTGTGTTGCTCTCTTTGGTGTCCAGCAATTCTGGCGGCAAATCTTCCACATGCACTTCGCGGCCAGAGGCCATAACGGTAATCCAGCGACAGGTGTTTTCCAGCTGGCGTACATTACCCGGCCAGGCCAGTGTACATAAAAACTCTTCAGACTCGGGCAACAGAATTTTTGTGTCTACGTTCAGCTCGCCTGCCGCTTTTTGCAAAAAGAATTGCGCAAGTTTGGGAATATCTTCACGGCGATGGGCGAGCTTGGGAATGTGGATGCGGATCACGTTCAGTCGGTGAAATAAATCTTCGCGAAAGCGGTTGTCGGTAACCAGGGTTTCGAGGTTCTGGTGAGTGGCGGCAATAATGCGCACGTCTACTTTTACCGGCGTGTGTCCGCCTACCCGATAAAATTCGCCATCGGCCAAAACACGCAGCAAGCGGGTCTGGGTTTCGGCGGGCATATCGCCAATTTCATCCAAAAACAAGGTGCCGCCATTGGCTTGCTCGAAGCGTCCCTGGCGCTGGGTGGCGGCCCCGGTAAAGGCGCCTTTTTCATGGCCGAACAGTTCCGACTCCATCAGATCTTTGGGAATGGCGGCCATATTCAAGGCAATAAAAGGCTCGCTGCGACGCGGGCTGTGCCGATGCAGGGCGCGTGCTACCAGCTCTTTACCGGTGCCAGATTCGCCGTTAATCAATACGGTAATATTCGATTGTGATAAGCGACCAATAGCGCGAAACACTTCCTGCATAGCCGGCGCTTCGCCGATAATTTCGGTGTCTATTTCCGGCGCCTCAGTGTGCACGCGATCGGTTTTTTGCTCTTCGGCATGGGCCAGGGCGCGTTGCATAACGGCTACGGCTTCGTCCACATCGAAAGGCTTGGGCAGGTACTCAAACGCCCCGCCCTGATAGGCGGCCACGGCGCTGTCGAGATCCGAATGGGCTGTCATAATAATGACCGGCACTTGCGGGTGGTTGCTGTGCAAAGTGGACAACAGCCCCAGCCCATCCATACCCGGCATGCGAATATCGCTGACGATAGCGTCTGGCACTTCGCGCGACAGTTGACTGAGCGCGGCATCCCCGGTATCAAAGGTGCGTGTTTCGATGTGCGCTTGTTGCAGGGCCTTTTCCAGTACCCAGCGAATGGAACGGTCGTCGTCAATAATCCAAACTCGGTTAGATTTCTGCATGGCGATTTCTCACAGGTGAACAATCCATAGGTAAGTAAAGCGAGAACCGGGTTTCGCCGGGTTCGCTGTGGCATTCGATTAATCCATTGTGTTGATGGATCAGGTGTTGCGAAATAGTCAGGCCCAATCCGGTGCCGTCGGCGCGGCCAGAGATCATTGGGTAAAAAATCTGTTCCAATAAGGCCGTGGGGATACCCGGGCCGTTATCACTCACCTCCAGGCAGATCACCAGCGGGTGGTGCAGGCGGCCAATGGTAAATTGCCGGCGGATGCGGGTGCGCAAAGTCAACGTGGGGTTGGGGGTATTGTTCTCAGTCATCGCCTGCATGGCGTTGCGCGCAATATTCAACAGTGCCTGTATCAACAATTCTTTGTCGCCTTGCATATCCGGCAGGCTCGGATCGTAATCGCGCACCATACGTATGACGCCACTGCTCTCGGCACGAATGATAGTGGCCACGCGCTCCAGCACTTCGTGAATATTCAGCGGCCCCAGTTGCGGCAATTGGTTGGGGCCGAGCATGCGGTCTACCAAATTGCGCAGGCGATCTGCCTCGTCAATGATAATGCTGGTGTACTCTTTTAATTCGTCTCCCGGCAGTTCGCGCGCTAACAATTGCGCCGCACCGCGAATACCGCCAAGGGGATTTTTAATCTCGTGGGCCATGCCGCGGATCAGCTCGCGGGTGGTCTCTTGAGAAGAGGTCATCATCTCTTCACGGCTGATACGCAACAGGCGATCAATGGGCTGAATTTCTACAACCAGGCCGTCGTTGTTGCTAAACGGCGTTACTGTATAGTCCACTGTAATATGATCACCGTTGAGCAGCTGCCATTCGGCGTGGCGTTTAGTGTAGTGATTGGCGTTGATGGCTGCGTGTTTTAGCTCCGCTGGCGTATCGGCGGACTCGTGAAAATAATGGGTGATAGGCTCGCCACGGCAGCGCTCGCAACTTATAGACAGCAAGGCTTCGGCCGCCGGATTCATATGCCGCAGAGTGAGGTCATCGTCTAGCAGAATAATGGCTGTATTCAGGCTATCCAGCAGGGGCTTGTGAATATCGCGAGGTGTCACGGTTTAAAAGTACTCCATCTGCCGTGTGGCGTGATCATTACAAGTGCACTATGCAAGAACCAAACCAATGGTTAAAGGCGCGAAAAACGGGCGTTATTGGCCCGTTCCGGGTGAGGGTTACGATATTCTTGCACAGAATTGGTGCTTGCGTGCGCTATGCGGCGAAATAAAAGAGTGGTTTTGGTGCGCTAAAACCCGGTAAATTGGCCGCAGAGCGTCTTAATTGAGGACGGATACGCGCCTGACGAAGACGGTGATAGTGTCGCTGGTGGACAGCGTGTTGCCCTCGGTGTCTTGCACTTCTACGTAGAGGGTGTGAGCGCCGCGGATGATTTCTCTAATAGAGTAGTTGTTAATGGTTTCACGCCCCAATAGTTCACCGTTCATATAAAACGCAAACTGTGCTCCGCGGCTTAGCGGATGGTCGGTAGCCACAGCGATAATCAAGTCGCGCTGGCCCGGCGGCACGGTGTGTTCGTGGGTGGGGCTGACAATAGTGACATTGTACTCAGGCTGATCATCATCGGCGCTGGGTGCTTGCTGGCGGCGTTCCGGCGGCATGGTATTACCCGCAGGCATGGTGTTAGTAGGGCGTACTTGTACTTTTTCTGTGGTTTCGTCGCTTTTACTTTTGGGGGGCTGGTCGGTGTAGATAACATTGCCATATTTGTCGGTGGTTTTATACACCTCGGCAATACCGATGCTGCCAATAAACAGCAGGCCGATGGCCAGTACAAACAGTAATGTTTTCATTGTGCCTTCCCTATAGTCAGTGAGCCCAGTATAGATATTTTAGGCGGCCAAGTGTGTGATTTTATTCGCTATTACGTCTGGGCGTTGGACAAACAAAAAGGCCCTGCCGTTCCCGGCAGGGCCTTTTTGCGTAGAAAAAGTACCTAGGCGCAGTAATTAAACGCTGTAGTACAACTCAAACTCCACTGGGTGCGGGGTCATATTGATGCGCTGAATTTCTTCGCGTTTCAGAGCGATATAAGAGTCGATAAAGTCTTTAGAGAAAACGCCACCGGCTTGCAGGAAGTCATTATCGGCTTCCAGTGAGTCCAGTGCTTGCTCCAGGCTTGAACATACAGTCGGGATCATCGCTTCTTCTTCTGGCGGCAAGTCATACAGGTCTTTAGAAGCCGCTTCACCTGGGTGGATCTTGTTCTGTACGCCATCAATACCGGCCATCAGCAGTGCTGCGAAGCACAGGTAAGGGTTGGCAGTGGGGTCAGGGAAGCGGGTCTCAATACGCTTGGCTTTAGGGCTGGTTACAAACGGAATGCGGATAGACGCAGAGCGGTTGCGCGCAGAGTAAGCCAACATAACCGGTGCTTCAAAGCCAGGAACCAGACGCTTGTACGAGTTGGTAGAAGCGTTACAGAAAGCATTCAGGGCGCGAGCGTGCTTGATGAT
>DATBNH010000412.1:0-2289 GCA_036554405.1 Cellvibrionaceae bacterium
CTACAGCTTGCGTAAAAGCAACCCCGCCAGTAAAACATTCTACAACGAGCTGATTCGGCTCACTAAAGACTTCCAGTTTGACGCTATCAAACAACTACTCCAGGTAAGTGACAATGCTGCACAGTAATCCCGATACAACCACCGTACTGGTGGTGGACGATTCTCTCGACAGCATCCGCATGATTAACGATGTATTGGAAAATGCGAATATGACCGTATTGGTTGCATTGGAAGGCAGCCAGGCCATAACCATTACTCGCAATATTGTGCCCGATATTATTTTACTGGATGCCATTATGCCGCATATGGATGGCTTTGAAACCTGTCGGCAATTAAAAGAAAACCCTGCCCTTGTCGATGTGCCTATTATTTTTATGACAGGGCTATCTGCCACCGAGCATGTGGTCATGGGGCTAAAATCCGGCGGCGTGGATTATATTACCAAGCCCATTAATGGCGATGAATTAATTGCCCGGATGCAGGTTCACTTAACTAATGCCCGTATGACTCAAAGCGCACGTCTGGCGTTGGATAAAGCCGGCCAATACTTATGGGCCACCGACAGCCGGGGCAATCTTTTATGGGCAACGCCGCAGGTTTATCAATTGCATCAAAGTGCAGGCGCAAGCACTGATGAACACGCAAAAACCATTCGCGACCGACTGACTGAATGGTTTCAGCACACGCCGGTAAGCGGCCATAAGCTGCATCTGGATTTTTTGCCTACGCCACTGACCGTAGAGTTTCTGGCACTGGTGGACGAACATGAGTATTTATTGCGGTTGGTACACGCCGCCGATAACGCCACTTGCACGGAACTACTAAAAACCCGTTTTACCGTCACCAGCCGCGAGGCCGATGTATTGCTGTGGATAGCCAACGGCAAAACCAATCGCGAGATTGGCCAGATACTGGATATGAGCCCGCGCACGGTGAACAAACACCTTGAGCAGATTTTCAAAAAACTCAGTGTCGAAAATCGCACTTCGGCAGCGGCGCTGGCCATCCGCTGCCTGGCTGAAAACTAAGGACGCTTAAATCATCGCCGCCACCGGCTGGCTTCGACTCTGATAATTAACCGAGTACTGGATGCTCTGGGCTAGCTGAACCAGCAAGCGGCTGTTGGTGGCCGATGCCGGGTAATGGCTATAACCCATTGACCAGCTGCCGTATTCCACGGCATAGGGATTGCCGCCCACCTGCTTTTTAATTGTCGCCAATAATGTTGCCAGTCTTTCTTTGTCAATGCTCGGCATAAGTACAATAAAGCTACTGCTATTGAAACGTGCAATTGCCTCGGCATCGGCAATAGCAAGAGTGAGTGCTTCAGCAAAGGCCTTTATCAAGCTATTGGCCGCCCTTTCACCTTCGTTAGCTAGTAAATCCCGGTAGCGCTGTAATTCGATATAAACCAGACTGAAGTTAGCCGGGGCATCGCCGCGATCAACCAGGTTCGCCATCAACTGTTGTTCAAAGCGGCTGCGATTGGCAAACCCGGTAACCAGATCATTAAAGGCTGCTTGTACCACCTTTGCCTCTTGTTCCTGCTGGTAGCGCTTTTCACGCTCAACCTGCTTGAAATCCCGGTAGGCCACAATCAGAGCAATCAATAAAAATATGCTGGCCGCTATCGCGGTGGGTACACCCATCCACTCACCACGCAGGTGATTGTGGGCTGCCATCTCCGCGCCCATTGGGTAGCTGGCCGCCGCCATACCGGTATAGTGCATACCGCAGATAGCCGCACCCATTACCAGAGCCGCACTGATTTTAGTGACCCACAAGTAGCGGGCCGAGACACGTCTTATTTGACGGCATATCACCAGCGCCGCCCCCGACGCCCCCACGGCGATAGCAATAGAGGCAATCACCAGCAATTGATCATATTCAACCGGCGGGTCCATACGCATGGCGTACATACCCCCATAATGCATAGCGCTGATGCCGGCGCCCATAATCACCGCGCTGGCTGCAATGCTGGATATCGATGCCTGCTCACGGGTAATCACATACAAGGCCAATGCCGATGCCAGCACCGCAGGAATCCACGAGGCAATAGTCAGCGGTGCACTGAAACTCATCTCCATATCCATGGGCATGGAATAGGCGCTCATACCCACAAAGTGCATAGACCAGATACCTGAACCCAGGCACAGAGCACCCGCCCAGAGCCAGAACTTGCGCTCGGTTCCAGTCATGGCAAACAGCTTGGAGCCAAAGTAAACAGCGGTGTAAGCCGCAATAACCGCCACACAGTAAGAGGCGAAAACCAGAGTGAGATTGTAACTA
>DATBNH010000427.1:0-4855 GCA_036554405.1 Cellvibrionaceae bacterium
TGCCAGCAAGAAATACACATACTGCTCGGCCTGGGCCGCCGGGTAAAACAGCGTAGCGCCAACCCCATAGAGCAGCAGGCCAATAATCACCGCCGCTTTGTAACCAAAGCGTTTCATCGCCAATGCCGCCGGTATGGCCAAAGCAAAATAACCAAAATAGAAAGCCGACTGCACCAGTCCCGAGGCGAAATCGGTCAGTACAAAGGCTTTTTTGAACTGAGTAATCAGAATATCGTTAAGGTTATTGGCCACGCCCCACATAAAAAACAGGCTGACGATTAAAAACAGGGGCAACCACAGGGTAAGTGCTTTTGAAGACGGTTTATTGGTCATATTGCCTCACGGGTTTTCGGGTAAGCTTACACCCTGATTATTATGTATTTCTGTATAGCACAGTCTTCATTTACATGTAAAATGTAATTTATATATAAATTTAATATTGTCCAATATAAGGCGCCACTATGATACCGGCCAGCATTGACGACTACCGCACCCTCGCGCAAAAACGCCTACCGCATTTTTTGTTTGAATACCTCGACGGCGGCGCCTTCAGTGAAACCACCTTGCATAATAATCAGAGGGATCTGCAAGACATCAGCCTGCGCCAGCGCGTGCTCACCGACGTCAGCCATATTGATACTAGCACGGCCATTGCTGGGCAAACCCTGAAGCTGCCGTTGATTCTGGCACCCGTGGGCATTGCCGGGCTCAACGCCCGTCGCGGTGAAGTGCTGGCCGCCCAAGCCGCCACCGAAGCCGGAGTGCCCTTTTGTCTGTCCACCGTATCGGCCTGCTCGGTAGAAGAGGTAGCCGCCGGCAGCACAGAACCCTTCTGGTTTCAGCTGTATATGTTACGCGATCGCGGGTTTTTAAACGCTATGCTCGAGCGCGCCTGGGACGCCGGTTGCCGCACCCTGGTATTTACCGTGGATATGCCGGTGCCGTCCTCGCGCTATCGCGATGTGCGCTCCGGGCTCTCTGGTGGCAGCGCGCTCAGGCGCAAAGTCGCACGGCTGTCGCAGGTGCTCACCCGCCCGGCCTGGGCCTGGGATGTGGGCTTACTGGGGCGTCCGCATAACCTCGGTAATATTGCGCCTATTCTTGAAAAATCGGCGGGAATCGACGAATTTTGGCGCTGGATGGCGGAGAATTTTGACCCCACCGTCACCTGGGCGGATATGGAAGTTATTCGTCAGCAATGGCAAGGCAAGCTGATTATTAAGGGAATTCTCGATGCCGAGGATGCCAGGCAGGCGGTCAAACTCGGCGCCGACGGTATTGTGGTCAGCAATCACGGTGGCCGCCAGCTGGACGGCGCTCTATCCACCATTCGCGCCCTGCCCGCCATTGCCGAAGCCGTTAATGGCGAGATTGACCTGTTGCTGGACTCGGGGGTTCGTTCAGGGCTGGATATTGTGCGCGCCCTGGCGCTGGGGGCCGATGCGGTGATGATTGGCCGGCCCTGGGTATACGGCCTGGCGGCGGGTAAAAAAGCTGGTGTCAAGGCGGTGATTGATATCCTCGCCCACGAAATGCGGGTGGCTATGGCGCTGGCGGGGCAAACCTCTATTGCCGGTCTCACCCGAGAGGCGTTGGTAGAACAGTAACTTTTTACCGAAACAATATTACAAACAGGCTTTACGCAACACCTGCAACTGTATGTCTTGCCTGGGTGTACCTACACCGCTGGCAACCGGATAGGGCAGGTAAGTATCGGTTTTAGAATAACCACGGCGCAGGTAAAACCCGATCAACTCGCTGCGGGACGATACCACCACCAGTGCCAGCTCGGTCGCCGCCAACACCTGTTGCGCATACTGCTCAGCCGAATGCAGCAATTGTTTACCCAATCCCAGCTTCTGAGAATCTGGCCTGACGGCTAACATACCCAGATAGGCGGCATCCTCTTTGCTCTCGACATGCACACACCCCAGAACTGCTGTACCGTCTACCGCCAGCAATACGCAAGTTTGCTTGAGTGCTAACCGCACATGCTCAGATGTGACTCGATCACCCTCTACCAGCGCCGATTCATGAGTCCAGCCAGCACTATTGAGCGCTGGTCGGTAGGCGCTGTTAACCAGGGCGACCAAGGCATCAATATCACCCTCTTCGGCCTGCCTGATAATCACCGAAGCCACCTTGATTGACTATCAACCGCCCTTGGGGCCCAACAGCAGCCATAAAATAAATCCCAGCAAGGGCACGAACAATAACAGCAGTATCCATAACAGCTTGGCCAAACCGCCAGCGCGGCTTTGCGCTACTTTGACGATGGCCCAGATGATTATCAATAACCAGATAAATCCTAAAATGCCACCAACTTCAATACCCATTGTCTTACCTCCACTGTGTGAGTTGATTGCCAGTATAGCGACCAAACGCTAAAAATCGCGAGCATACGCATAATTATGACGAGTGGCCGAAACCCTTAAAGTGCAAATTAATCGCTATCAGGCTTTTTTAACAACTCACTGGTCAGCAAGGCTGAATCTTTACCGGTCAGTTCGTTATAGGCCTTTTGCAAATCGGCCGTATCTAATTGCTTACCCATCAATGCCCGCACTAAGTCATCCAGACTGTACTCATTGTCGGTCAGCTCACGCAGTTCGGCATCGAGCCGATGAAAAAACACCGCTGCCCGTCCGGTAATATGCGAAGTGGAATTTTTATGCCGGAGGGTTTCCACCTCTTCACTCCATTCATCCAGTCCGGCAAATATTTTGGCCTTGCGGTTAGCGCTAAAAGCCCCGGCTCGGTGTAGCAGCTCCACCGAATAGTACTCGGCAATACCCTCGGTAATCCAATTATGGGTTTTCTTGCCGCTGATGCCGGTGACCACATGCACCAGTTCGTGAATAGGTGTACTGGTACCATTGGCGCTCACCAAAGGTCGGTCGCGGTGAATGTAGTAAGAATTGGGGGCCGAAAGGCCGCCGCGCCACATAGGGTCGTCTGCGCCGGTTATTAGAATTTTTTCGGGCATTGTGCCAAAAGCTTTTTCTACTTCTGGCCACACCATGGCTAAAAAAGCCAAATACTCCAGTGGCTTGAACTTTTCTCCAAGTGGAGAGGCAATAATCACTTCGGTATCGCCCAGCTGCTCGCGCCGACTGGCGAGCTTGCCGGCGACCATCCAGCCTGCTGGCCGCGGGAAAATATATTCAGGGTTGTTAATGTGGTAGCGCCGCTCACCCGCTTCGGGCCAACCGGTGCGAATCGACCGCCAGCCCTCGGGCAAGGTTATGTCCATATGCACACTGGTGATGGCGCCTTTGGGCCTTTTCACTGCAATGGGCGGAATTAAACGTTCACCACGCAACAGCGCCCAGTCTTCGGTCATATAAGCATCATAACTACCCGAACTGCGCTGGCGCATAAACGCCACGGTATAACTCAGCTCTGCCTTAGCACTTTTCGGGCGCCAGGTAAAAGAGTCCTCCCCATGTTCCAGCTCACCTGTAGCCTGGAGGTTGTCAATATCATAGCCCTTTGTTTTAAAGCGCGCATATTGCATCCAATCAGCACCGGTCATGGTTATACGTACAAGCGCTTTTTCTTGTTCTGGTAAAAACTCTACAGAATAATTAATAGTCGGTTCTTGCGCCCAGCTTGCCGATGCTAAAAAAATAGCCAACGCACCCCACAACAGGCGCGCCATTAAAACTCTTTTTACATCCACCCGCATACTAGACTCCAACCTGTTACCCAATCAGCGTTACACTGTGACTACTCGAATGCAGTGAATATCCATAAGTGGCCTAAGTTTATTAATTACAGATCACGGGTGTTATTTTGAGCATAAAGATATACGCGATAGCCGAAAGCCAGCACAAAACATATGGCGACTGGCAGCAGCAACGCCATAAAACCGTAGTGAGCAAACAGTAAAGCGCCCAAGATACCGCCAACAATAAAACCCGTTAACACTAACAAGAACAAAATACATTTTCGTTTGTCGAACTTTTCCCCGCGAATAGCGGCACCTATCATCAAACCGAGATCGGTGAAAATACCGGTTACATGAGTGGTACGAATAATCGCTCCACTGTAATTGGTCACCATAGCGTTTTGTAAACCGCAGGCCATGGAGGCCAGATAGTGCCCCCACAGGGCGTGTCCGCGTAACATATATATCGCCAACAATAGCAAGACGCCCTCGGCCATCAACAGAGAATCGTAATGACGGCCTAATTTTACGGAAGGGCTAGACAGCACTGTTCCGGAGATTATTGCGCCCAGCAGGAAGCTTAATAATATTGCCAGTAAGTGCCAGGACGATGCACCCAGCGTCGACAGCTCGACACCAAACAGAGTAGCCGAACCGGATAAATGAGAAACAGATTGATGCTGAAAACCCAATAAACCGACGGCATTGACTGTACCGGCCAGTAATGCCAGTGTAAAAGCGCCGTATTCAATCCAGGGGGGCAAGCGTGACAGCAATAT
This sequence comes from Cellvibrionaceae bacterium, assembly GCA_036554405.1. GTDB lineage: Bacteria > Pseudomonadota > Gammaproteobacteria > Pseudomonadales > Cellvibrionaceae > Gilvimarinus. The sequence goes on from DATBNH010000427.1 coordinate 4,450, forward strand.
TCCTCTCCAGGCAGCTATCCCAGTCGAACACAATCAGGAAGCAGCGGCGTCTCGTGTATCTTCGCGTGTGAGATTATTCTGCCAGATACCGGTGCGTACCCGCCAGCGAATAGGTAACCATTTGAGAACATCTTCCACATACATCAGCGCAAAGAGCACCACAAAGGGAAATGTACCGTACCAGACGGCGGCGACAAAAATGGGCACACCAAAAATCCACATAACCACAAAATCTACCATCAAACAGTAGTGGATATCGCCGCCGGCACGCAGCACACCAAGGATGCGGATCATATTAATAACTTTGACCCACACCCCCAGACAGAACACCAAAATAGTCTGCCCCAACAGTGTGGTGGTTTCGTCGCCCACATGACCAAAGGCACTCAAGATCAGGTCTCGCCCC
>DATBNH010000484.1:0-5191 GCA_036554405.1 Cellvibrionaceae bacterium
TTGTATATTGGTCAGTTTATTTTAAAGGAATTTCGCTTTTCCTGTAGAGGGCCGCTAAATCCATACTCAGGGCGATACTGACATGCACCATCACCCCGCCCCAAATAGAGCGCGACAGCAGCGCCAGTATGCCCAAAAACAAACCAAATAAAATTGCTCCAGTGGCCTCCAATGGCAGCTTGGGTAAATGTATCATCATATAAGGCACACACATTACCCACACCGCGTTGGCCCCCATGGCCGGGCGCAAGGCGTTCAACATAAAACCGCGAAAGAAAAATTCCAGAAAAATAAACTGACCAATATACAAAACTTGCCAGGCTATTAAATCGGCCCAGCTGCGCCCAGCGTGTTGGTAAAACGGGTAGTGATTTACAAAATCATCGCCAAGACTGACCAGATATACAAACAAGAGAATGGGTGTGGCCAATAACAGGTATTCCAGCCAGTGCTTGTGGGTATCATTCCAGCGCCAGCCGTGATCAATCAGTTTTTCTTTAAGCACCAAACGAATAAACAACCAGGGCAATAACACAAAGGTAAACAGGTGCATACTGCTCCACCACAGATAGCCGATCAGCGATAACACGCCTGAGCTTTGCCAACTGCGCCACCAGTTAGCACTATCGCTACCGGTAACATGGGCCACCACTACCAGCGCCTCGCGCAGAATTGATGAGTTTTTGCCGTAGTGCAACAACAGTAAACACACAGATACACAGGCCAGCGTCCAAAATACCCGGCGCAAGGCTTTGGGCCGACTGAGGCTATAGGAGGGAGAGGCCTGATCTATCTCATCCAGCGCCTGAAAAATACGCCGAGGGTGAATGGTTTGTAGCACGGGGAGTTCCTTGTGGTTATCGCAAAGGCTATGCTACTGGCTGGCAGCGGGCTTGCATAGACCCAACAGAAAAATGCGATTAGCGGGAGGGCTATCGCCTATACTGTTCATATCCAACCTGGCAGGAGCGTTGTGTGCGCATCGAAGGCAAAGTAACCGAATGGAATGATGAAAAGGGCTTTGGGTATATTACCCCCACCGATGGGGGTAAGCGTGTATTTGTACACATTAGCGCCTTTGCTAAAGGACGGCGCCCGGTGCTGAATGACCGCGTGAGCTTTACCCATGGCGAAGACGAACAACAGCGCCCCAGGGCCACACGGGTAAAGTTCATCGGTCCGCCTAAAATTCGCCTGGCGGTGGTGGTCAGCCTATGGAACCTACTGATGACGGCTCTTGCCGTGGTGCTGGCATTTGCTCTACTGGGTTTCTTGGTTGTGCAACACATTATACCCCTGTACCTGCCAATCGCTTACGCTACATTAAGTGTCATTTTGTTTGTGATTTATGGTGTTGATAAAAAAGCGGCTAAAAACAACAGGCGGCGTGAGCCAGAAAATGCCCTGCACCTGTTTGCCTTGGCGGGCGGCTGGCCAGGCGCGTGGCTTGCGCAAAAAGTATTCAAGCACAAAACCATTAAACAACCGTTTAAATTTATTTTCTGGTGTACTGTAATCCTCAACACCTGTCTGTTTTTGTGGTTGCTGTTTGCCCATAGCGCTGCCGGATTGCGTGCCCTATTGGGGTTTCCTGGCTGATTAGTGACCATCCAGAAACAGTTGCCTACTGCGAACGCGCCAAATCCGCCATCTGCGCCCCCCAAGATATAGTTATGTAAGAATGACTACACGCCTACATCTTGTGGCACACATCTGGCGAATTATTCGCGCTCTCGTTACGGCCCTGTTTCTGGATGGGCACTAATTAACACACGCCTATTGGGCAAAAGGTAAATGCAAACGGCAATCTTCTGCGTAGGCCTTAACGGCTTCGGCCTCTTGCATTACAAAATCATCAACGGCTGCGGCAAAGCGTTCATCGGCCAACCAGTGATTGGAATAGGTAAGCACCGGCTCAAAACCCCGCGCAATTTTATGTTCGCCCTGGGCGCCGCCATCAAAGCGCTGTAAACCTTCGGCAATACAATAATCAATGCCCTGGTAATAACAGGTTTCAAAATGTAAAAAATCAAACTCGGCGATGCAACCCCAATAGCGGCCATAGAGAGTCTTGCTGTCTTTTAAAAACAGTGATGCCGCAATAACTTTATCCTCGTGCTCAGCTAGTATCATGACACACTGCTCAGCCATAGCCTCACCCAAGGAAAGGAAAAACTGCAGATTCAAATACCCGGTATGGCCGCTGCGCTTTAAATAGGTAATGCGGTATAAGTCGAAAAAAAACTGCCAGTGATCGTGGCTAATATCAGTGCCCCACAGTGTGCGAAAACTAAAACCCTGCGCTAAAACCCGCTGGCGTTCTTTTTTAATATTCTTGCGTTTGCGCGAAGTTAACGCCGCCAGAAAATCATCAAACTGCCCATAGCCACGGTTATACCAGTGAAACTGACAGCCGAGCCGCTGCGCAGTACCAGCGCGAGTTAATGCCTCGGACACCACAGGCGAGGTAAACAGGCAGTGCCAACCGGTGGCGTTCATCTGCTTTGCCTCGGTAGTGATAGCCGCCACCACATCGGGCCAAACAGCTTCAGCTCGATCAGGCTCAGCCAGCAGCAAACGCGGGCCAGTGCAGGGGGTAAAGGGAATAGCCGTTAATAGTTTCGGGTAGTAATCCAGCCCCATGCGCTGATAGGCATCGGCCCAGGCCCAGTCGAACACATACTCGCCATAAGAGTGGGTTTTGCTATACACCGGCAGCGCCAGCACCAACTGCTCGCCTTCAAACCCCAGCAAATGCCTCGGCTGCCAGCCAGTTTTGGCCGCTACCGCACCGCTCGCTTCCAGTGCCTGTAAAAAACCATGGCGCGTGAACGGGTAATCACTACCGGCGAGCGCATCCCACTGACAAGCCGAAATTTGTTCAATACGGTCGATAAACCGAAACTGCATACGAGCGTCCTGATAAATAAACTAGCCTGCGGACATTACATACGACAAAGGTCTCTGCAATGTGTAATACCCTATAAAACTTCATTGACTATACTGTGTATGATCTTTGCACTCATTTTGCGTACCAATGGTACACGCCAGATGTCCGGTTAACCTATAACGGGAGGTGCGTGATGACAAGCGGTAAAACTAAAGCTCTGGATATAAAGGCCGTTTTTCTGGATTTATCCGGCGTGCTCTATGATGGTGAGCGAGTGATTCCCGGTGCACCAGAAATGGTAGCCGAGCTGCGTGAGCACCAGCTATTGTTACGCTTTGTGACCAATACCGCCACCAAAACCCGCTCTGATATTGTGGATAAACTGCGCGACCTGGGCTTTAATCTCTCGTCAGATGAGCTCTATACCGCCCCCGATGCCGCGCTGGCTTATATTCGCACCCATAAGCTACACCCCTTTGCACTGGTACACACCAGCATCAAGCCGAGCTTTGAGATGCAATTTCAGGGCGAACCGGATTGCGTGGTCTTGGGTGATGCACGGGAAGAGCTATCATACGCTAACCTCAACCGCGCCTTTCGCCTGGTAAAGGCCGGCTGCCCACTGATCGCAATTGGCGACAATAAATACTTTCTCGATGGCGACGTACTAAGCCTGGATGCCGGCGCTTTCGTGCAGGCAATTTGCTGGGCAGCCGATGCCAGCCCCATCATTATGGGCAAACCCGGTGCGGATTTTTTTACTCAGGTTACAAATTCTACAGACTTGCCGCCAGAACAATGCCTGATGGTGGGCGACGATATATTGGGCGATATCGAGGGCGCACAAAATGCCGGGTTGCAAGCCTGCCTGGTGCGCACAGGTAAATATCAACAGGGAGATGAAAATCGACTGCAGCCAGCAGCACGCGTAATCGACAGCATTACAGAGCTGACTACTTTACTTTGACTGCGCTTTCAAAGCAGAACTCATGCGCCAAGCAGTGGTAAATTTTTAACTTTATGGTACCGCAGTGCCAGTAAAATGCAGTGCTTTAACGCGGCAATATCCAGAGTATCGTCTTTATGAAATACCATCGCCCGGTTACCTTCAAAGCGAAAACTCTGACCATATACTTCTCTAAACGTCTCCACCAACCGGGTTTGGCAATGAAAAAACACGTAATAATGATCGGGCGTAGCTTCTTTCCAGTCCATGCGCAGGGTGCTGCCAATTTTTGATATATAGCTAGGCTCGCCCCATTTCAGTGTTTCTTCCAGCTTGCCGATATCTGCCGACTCTCTGGCTACATCAAAAATAAGCTGGCGAAAAAACAGTAATCGATCGCGCATGGCATCGGGGTAAGATTCAAACTTTTTGGCCACCTCTGCATTCATTTCATACGGCTTCATGGGCTTTTCCATAATAGCTTCATCTGCAATTATGCATCTGTCAGCTTTAGTAATTGTTTGGCTCTGTTTTTAACAGCAAGGCGCAAGGCATTGGGCTCGTGAATAATAAAATCAAAGTATAAACCACATAAGCGGCTGGCCAACCAATCCAGGCTATCGGTTTGGGTGCGCAAATAGAGTTTATCGCCTTCTTCTACCAATAAACCGATTTTTTTACCCAGTGCCATTTCAGCCTGTTTGCGGCTGGCTTTTAACTCTACATTCACCGCTTGGGCACGGGCAATAGTAGCGATACTCTGCTGCAAATGCGCGACAGCGTCAAAATCTTCTGGTTTGCCAAAATATGCAGGTAATAACTCTACCTGATCTAAACGATCCAGTCTGAAAGAACGCAGCGCCTTGCGCAGATGACACCAACCACTTACATACCAATTGCCGTCACTGAACACCAAGCCATAAGGGTCAAGCTCACGGATGGTTTCGCTGTGATCGCTGGCGCAATAGCAAAACCTGACCCGCTGCTGCGCTTCGACGGCCTGAGTGAGCGGCAGCAATTTATGCTCGTTAATACTGGAGGAAGAGCCGGGAAGATCAATCCTGGCGGATCGGCTGAGTGCTTTCACTTGGCGTTGTAGCGTGTGGGGAATCACCCTTTGCAGCTTGGCCTCCACGCTCTCGATAGCTGGCGCTGCATCATCGAGCCCCAGCCGCCGCGCCGCAACCAAACCTAAGCACAGTGCCAGCATCTCCTGACGCGTAAACATTAATGGCGGCAGTTTAAAGCCCGCCACCAGCCGGTAGCCGCCATAGCGACCAGGCTCTGTGGCGATAGGAATACCCAGAGACTCCAAAGCCTGAATATAGCGCCGCACCGTTCGCCCATCCACAGCC
>DATBNH010000485.1:0-4203 GCA_036554405.1 Cellvibrionaceae bacterium
TTGAAGTGGCGATACGTTTGCAAAAAGCCTTTGCCGCACTGGCTGCGTTGGATAACGCTGATATCCAGAGTGCTGCAAAAAATCATGCCGATTATGCCCTGCGTCATGCCCAAAAATATCTTCCACTGACCGAAGATATCACCAAGGTTGAGCGCTGTCATAAACAGGGATAATTTATTGACAATCCTCCAGGCTATCAATCCAATTGGCTATCACCAGGGTGGCCTCTTGATCTTCTATCAAACTGGCCAGCGGCGGCATGCGAGTATTGGCGTTTTCCGATTGCATGCGTGCCAATAGTGTCGAGCTGGCAGCGTTGCCGGGGGCAATAATGCGCGCATCGGCCAAACCCATGGTGTTATTGGGCGTGGCATTACAGGTACCCGTTTGGTCAAGGCTGGTATGAATGCGTAAATCTATACCCGAAGAGGTACTGCCCGGCCGGTGGCAGCCGCTGCAGTTGCTGTGCAGATAACTGCGGGCGCGTTTTTCTAGGCTGGCATTGGTGTCGCCTAGCGCCGCCAGCGGATTGTGTTCCACCTGTTCGGGATCGCTGGCCAGAAAGTCTGCTTCATACAAAGCGCTGAGTTGATTGGCGGTAAGCCCGGTCGCCGGATAAGTAAACTCGCGGTTAAGTTGTACGGCCTCCAGCCCCAAGGCAAAACCGGCGGCACTGGTATGACACGTTTGGCATTGTTGCGGCGAGGGAAAGGTGTGCACAAAGTTACCGGTGTCTTCGGTTTTGCCTGTGTCGAGCAGCACCGCATCACTGCCATTGTTCAGCCACTGGTAACTGTAGCCCGCCCAGCCTGTTTGGTGCCGCATAAACAGCCGCGTTTCCAAATGGGTGTTGCCATCCAAAAATTCTTTGATAAGCACACTGCCCACCGGAAACTGGAAATCGCCATCGGCGGCCAGATTGATTTCACTGCCATCGGGAATGGCAAAGGCGCGTCTTTTGGCGGCACCGTCGGACCAGAGTGCAGCGTGCACATCATAGGGAACTGCCGACGCCGCCAGGGTTTTGCTGACAGTGGAATCGTAGCAGCCAGTATCGCTCAGGTTTTCCGGAATCTGGCTCTGTCCGGTGCCTGCGTTTTCGGTGATTTGATAAATAGCCTCGCCTGCACCACCCGAGGGGTTGAGCACATACACCTCGCCATCGTGACCCTGACCAAAGGCCGGTACATTAAACCAGGCGTCGGCCACTTCTTGCATTTGCCAGCTGCCCGCCTCGTTATACCCGCGCCATATAACGCCTGTGCACCAATCAGAAAATAGATAGTTGCCGGTCAGCCCGTCTATAGTGCTACCCCGATAAACATAACCACCGGTAATGGAGCAGTGACCGTTACTGTGGGTGTATTGCAGCAGCGGTAAAGTTAAACCGCTGGTACTGCAACTGCCGCCATAACACTGGTCGCCTTCCATAACATTCCAGCCCAGGTTATTGCCGGCCGACACCCGGTTGACCTCTTCGATATTGCTTTGGCCCACATCCGCCAGCCACAAATCGCCATTGTGGCTATCGAAGCTCCAGCGCCAGGGGTTGCGCAGGCCATAGGCGTAAATTTCAGGGGCAAAGTCGCCGTTGCCGACAAAGGGATTGCCGGGTGGGATAGCGTAGTTGCGCGGCGGCTCGGTGTTGTCCACGTCAATGCGTAACAGCGCGCCCAGTAGCGTGGCGGTGTTCTGTGCCTGACTGGCATTGGCGCCACCATCGCCCAGGCCAATATACAGATAACCGTCGCTGCCGAAGGCAATCTGACCGCCGTTATGATTATCGGCGGGCTGGTTTACTGTCAGGATCACCTCTTCGCTGGCGTTGTCGATAGGCAGGCTGCCGGAATAGGTCAGCCGCGAAAGGGTGGTGCGTCCGCCATTGTCCTGATCGTTATAAGACACAAACACTTCGCCATTGCTGGCGAAGTTTGGGTGAAAGGCGATATCCAGCAGGCCCATCTCAAAGTTAGTGCGCACATTGGGCAGGCTGATAAACGTCTCTACACTGTTGGCAGCGCTATTGTTGGCAAAGCGCACCACATCGCCATCGCGCAGCACCGCATACCAGTGGCTGCTATTGCCGGGGGACTGATACAGACCCAGCACCCACGACAGCGCGGGCAGATTGGGAAAAGCCGCCGTCAGCGACAGTGTTCCCAGGCCAGCCACCGGCTCCTCTGGGGCTATACAGCTGGTGTTGCTTACGCGTGCCAGCGCGCCATTGGCCGGAGGTAGAGAAGAGCTTTGACTGCTGCTCTGGCTGGAGCTGCTAAAGCCTTGGCTTGAGCTACTGCTACTACTGCTCTGGCTAGAGCTGCTGACAGGTTCGCTGGAGATGGATGCTGTCTCGCTACTGCTGCTGATAAAGCTTGCCGAAGAGGTCGACGACGCAGCCGGTGATGTGGCAGAAGACTGAGCGGAGGAGCTGCTGGAAATTGAACTGATAGACTGGCTGGAAATTGAGCTGCTAGCGGGGGCAGAGCTGTTGGCCGCAGAGCTTTCCATCGAAGAGGACATACTGGAAAACACGCTGGAAGCACTGGAGGCTATCGGAGTGCTGCTGAACACGCTGGAGCTTGCCACCGGCGGTGTGGAGTCAGTGTCATTGCCTGAGCCACAGCCGCCCAGCAGTGCGCAAAGCGATAGTGCCCACCCTGCCCGCGTAAAATCTGTACGTGCGAAAAAAGTCACCATAGCGCCCTCCAGCGAATACTCTGCGAAACCCTTGCACAGAGCATAGCAGCCTGAGAGTAAGCTTTTGCGGTGCTAATTGGCAAAATGCTTATAAAATTCGTAGGGCCTGTTTATACCAATTCATTGCCGCTGGGCTAAGCCCAGCGTGTTATTAAAACCCCTCCAGCGGGCACAGCCAGCTGTGGCCATTCACCTCAATCTCTTCTACCCGCAGGCCAGAAAAACTCACGCCATTACTATTGCTGTCGGCGCTGCCATCGGTGTGCAGAGTAACCGCTGTTTTAGGCAGAACAACGGCTGAGGGCAGGGCATACCAGTTATTGCAAGGCGAGGCCTCAAGCGTTAAAACATTTTGGTCTATCAGCGCTATTTGCGCGCCGTGGGCCAGCAACCCGCTACTGGATATAGTAATGCTGGCTAGACCCGGCTGCCCGGTTAAGCGGTAACGGCCGTTTATGGTGAATGAGCCCAGGCCGTTAATCTGGTCATACACCAGGCGGTAATAATCTTCACTATTATAGGCATCCAGGGTGTTTCCAATCTGCTCGTCCAGGTATTCATTTTCAGTGGCGGCCTGCCGTTTAATAGTTTCTTGCAGCGCTGTATCGGTAGCTTGGGTTTCGGGGCTGATGCCATCCAACAGCACGCCTTGCATCGTTTCCCCGTTTTCTACCCGCTGGTGCCACAGGTGCGTGTCTTGTTCTCGCAACAACAACCCGGCCAGCAAACCCATAACGTAACCTTCGCTACTGCCTTTTAGCCAAAAGTGGATGGGCGGTAAATGCTCGCGAATATCTGCCAACAGAGTTGCTTCGGTCGCCTCGCAGCCGTTTACGGCCAAGGCCGTCATAATGGTGTCGGCATAGCGCGTACTGCCCTCTATGCGATCAACCGGGTTGAGGTAGTCTGCCTCGTCGGTGAAATCTTGCAGGTATTGTTCATACCAGTATGCAGCGGCCGATAAGCTGGTGCCATTTAACAGCGAATCTTGCAGTGCAAACAGCAATTGTGCGCGCAAATAACGCGGCTCCCAGCGCACAGGATATTCCTGCGCTCTGCCACCATTTGCGTTAGCCCACCCGCTTTGGCCAAATAAATGAAAACCCTCGTGGAACAGTGTGCTGATATGGGTATCCCACAAGTTTTCAGACAGCGTGCCTGCAGTATTGGGCCATTGATTAACATTAAAACCCAGCGTCGTTTTACCGCGATACTCGCCGAAATTAAAAGCGGCAAACCAATCGGCAGCCAAGATTGAGGCATCCAGCTTTTCGATAATTTCCTCGCCAGCTTGCAAGCGCCACAAATAAGCGGTGTTACCGCTGGCATGGTTTTCTGTGACCAGAATTTGCGCTTGTTGATAACCTGATTCCACCTCAGGCCAAACGCGATGCAGGCAGTTTGCCATGGGTTCTTTAAAGTGGCGCATAACCTGAGGCATATCGCTAAAATCTGGCTCTGGCTCTGGCTCTGGCTCTGGCTCTGGCTCTGGCTCTGGCTCTGGCA
>DATBNH010000187.1:0-3548 GCA_036554405.1 Cellvibrionaceae bacterium
CTTTTTCTGAAGTGTGGTGGAGGGCCCCTGGCTCTTCTTTATCAGGCCTTCATTGAAGGCGTTTATTTTAAGTGTGGAGTTTATTTTCATGGCAACGATCAACCAGTTGGTTCGTAAGCCGAGAAAACGTAAGGTTCAAAAGAGCGACGTTCCTGCCCTGCAGGCTAACCCGCAAAAGCGTGGCGTTTGTACCCGCGTTTACACTACCACACCGAAAAAGCCGAACTCGGCGCTGCGTAAAGTTTGTCGCGTGCGTTTGACCAATGGCTTTGAGGTGACTTCTTACATTGGTGGTGAAGGGCATAACCTGCAAGAGCACAGTGTTGTATTGATTCGCGGCGGTCGTGTAAAAGACTTGCCGGGTGTTCGTTATCACACTGTTCGCGGTTCACTGGATACCTCCGGTGTTAACAACCGTAAGCAAGGTCGCTCCAAGTACGGAACCAAGCGTCCCAAGTAATAGCGCATGGGGCTCAGGCTCCGCTATCTTGAGACAGTCGTTTTCGGTGGTGAACCGAGAGTAAGGCTAAGCGCGCTTGCCAAGACAGTAATTGTCGTTAACAAGAGCGTCGTCTTAGAAACATCCTGAATAGAGGCTATTAGCATGCCAAGAAGAAGAGTTGTCGCCAAGCGCGAAGTGTTGCCGGATCCAAAATACGGCAATGTTACTCTGGCGAAGTTTATGAACCACGTGATGATCAGTGGCAAGAAGTCTGTAGCAGAAAAAATTGTCTACGGTGCCCTGGATATCGTTAAAGAAAAACTTAATCGCGATCCGATTGAAGTTTTTGATGAGGCACTGGACAACATTGCACCGCTGGTGGAGGTTAAATCTCGCCGTGTAGGTGGTGCTACCTACCAGGTGCCTGTTGAAGTGCGCCCAAGCCGCCGTACCGCCCTGGCTATGCGTTGGTTGGTGGATTACTCTCGCGGACGCGGTGAGAAGTCTATGCCAGCTCGTTTGGCTGGCGAGCTTATCGATGCATCTCAGAGCAAAGGCTCTGCTGTGAAGAAGCGCGAAGATGTGCATCGGATGGCAGAAGCGAACAAAGCCTTCTCGCATTACCGTTTCTAAGCGTCAGGCTTTGCACAATAAAAGGCAGCTTCACGGCTGCCTTTTACCATTCAGTGAATCAGCAAATTGGAGCATACAGCTGTGGCACGTAAAACTCCTATTACGCGTTATCGCAATATTGGTATCGTGGCGCATGTAGACGCCGGCAAAACAACGACTACCGAACGCGTCCTGTTTTATACAGGCTTGTCGCACAAGATTGGTGAAGTGCACGATGGCGCCGCTACAACTGACTGGATGGCTCAAGAGCAAGAGCGTGGTATAACGATTACCTCCGCTGCCGTTACCACTTTCTGGCGTGGTATGGGTGCTCAGTTTGATGAACATCGCATTAATATTATTGATACTCCCGGGCACGTCGATTTCACCATTGAAGTAGAGCGTTCACTGCGCGTACTCGATGGCGCTGTAGTGGTACTGTGTGGCTCTTCCGGTGTGCAGCCGCAAACCGAAACAGTATGGCGGCAGGCTAATAAGTATCATGTACCACGCATGGTGTTTGTCAATAAGATGGATCGCACCGGCGCTGATTATATGCGCGTGATCGAGCAACTGCGCGAACGTCTAGGCGCTAATGCTGTACCACTGCAAATGACCATTGGCTCAGAAGATGAGTTCCAAGGCGTGGTCGATCTGGTGAAAATGCAGGCCATATACTGGAGTGCAGATGACCAGGGCATGACCTTTGAATATCAGGAAATCCCTGCAGATCTGCTAGATACCTGCAAGAAAATGCGCGAATTTCTGGTGGAGGCTGCTGCCGAAGCCGATGATGTGGTGATGAGTAAGTACCTCGAAGGCGAAGAGCTGAGCGAGGAAGAAATTAAAGCCGGGATTCGCAAGCGTACCCTGGCCAACGAAATTGTACCGGTACTGGGTGGTTCTGCCTTTAAAAATAAAGGCGTACAAGCGGTGCTGGACGCTGTAGTCGAATATCTACCGGCACCGAATCAGGTGCGCGCGATTGAAGGTATTCTTGATGATGGCAAAGAAACTGTAGCAACCCGTGAAGCCGACGATGATGCGCCTTTTGCCGCGCTGGCTTTCAAAATCGCTACCGACCCTTTTGTGGGGACTTTAACTTTTTTCCGTGTCTATTCCGGAAAATTAAATTCGGGCGATGCCGTTTACAACCCGGTTAAGGGTAAAAAAGAACGTGTTGGCCGAATGGTACAAATGCACGCCAATGATCGTCAGGAAATCAAGGAAGTGCTGGCTGGCGATATCGCCGCTGGTATTGGTTTTAAAGATGTTACTACCGGCGATACCCTGTGTGATATGAACAGTGTTATCACCCTTGAGCGTATGGAATTCCCGGATCCGGTGATTCATGTGGCAGTGGAGCCCAAAAGTAAGGCAGACCAGGAAAAAATGGGTGTGGCGCTGGGCAAACTGGCTCAGGAAGATCCTTCTTTCAGGGTAAAAACTGACGAGGAAACGGGCCAAACCATTATCGGTGGAATGGGCGAGTTGCATCTGGATATTATTGTCGACCGGATGCGCCGTGAATTTAATGTTGAAGCTAATATCGGTAAGCCACAGGTGGCCTACCGTGAACGCATTACCAATACCTGTGAAATTGAAGGTAAATTTGTACGTCAGTCGGGTGGTCGCGGCCAGTATGGCCACGTGTGGATTCGATTTGAACCGGGTGCAGACGAAAACGCTGAAGGCTTGCAGTTTGTCAATGAAGTTGTCGGCGGCGTGGTGCCCAAAGAGTATATTCCGGCTGTCAACAAGGGTATTGAAGAGCAAATGCAAAACGGTGTTCTGGCCGGCTATCCATTGCTGGGGCTGAAAGCCACCATTTATGACGGTTCGTTCCACGACGTGGATTCCAACGAAATGGCGTTTAAAATTGCTGCATCTATGGCCACCAAAAAACTGGCCCAGCATGGTGGGGCAGTTTTATTAGAACCGATGATGAAAGTGGAAATTGTCACCCCTGAGGAAAATATGGGTGACGTGGTGGGTGATCTAAACCGCCGCCGTGGCCTGATTCAGGGCATGGATGAAAGCTCTATGGGTAAGGTTATCGATGCCGAAGTGCCGCTGGCAGAAATGTTTGGTTATGCAACCGATTTGCGTTCTGCCACTCAGGGGCGTGCAACTTATAGCATGGAGTTCCTGCGTTATGCCGAAGCGCCCAGGAATGTAACCGAAGAAGTGATGGCGAAAAACAAAACTGGCTAAAGATAATAGTTTTTGATTGATTCATTTTAGAGGATAGAAAAGTGGCTAAAGAAAAGTTCGAACGTAATAAGCCCCACGTCAACGTGGGCACCATTGGTCACGTTGACCACGGTAAAACCACACTGACCGCCGCGCTGACGCGCGTGTGTGCAGAAGTCTGGGGCGGCAGTGCTGTAGCCTTTGACGGTATTGACAATGCCCCGGAAGAGCGTGAGCGCGGTATTACTATTGCCACCTCTCACGTTGAGTATGACTCACCGGATCGTCACTACGCCCACGT
>DATBNH010000189.1:0-5987 GCA_036554405.1 Cellvibrionaceae bacterium
TCTACGTGCAGGAATACCTGCCCATCGACCGGGATATTCGCGTGATAGTGATTGGCAATCAGGCGGTAAGTGCTTACTGGCGCTGTCAGGCACCCGGCGGATTTTACAACAATGTGGCCAAGGGCGGCATTGTTGACCACAGCCCGGTACCGCTGCAGGCCATGACCCTGGCCCGAGATATCGCCGTTGCCCTGGGTGTGGACCACGCCGGTTTCGACATCGCCATGGTGGGCGACTTTCCCTACGTGTTGGAATTTAACCGCCTGTTCGGTAATAAGGGAATCCCTGGTGGCAGCGCGCTGATCAATACCCATATTGAACAACATTTACTACAGACATCGTTTGACCCAGACAAACCGCGAAATGGCGGGCTATCGCGCACCGGCTAGAGCACACCTGGACGTGTTACACTGAGAATTTGGATAGTTGAGCGAGCAGATTTTGGCCAAATTACTGATAAAAATTCGCGGCGCAACCGCCGAAGAAGTTGAGGGCATGGTAGCACTGCTGGAAGAGCAGCAGATTGCCTGTTACCTCACCGATGCTGGCCGCTGGCGCATTGGGGTTGAGGCACTGTGGCTAACCCACGATGACCAGTATGATCGCGCCCGCGAACTGATTGATGAGTTTCAGCAAAATTTTTCCCGCGAGCGCCGCGAACACTGGCAACAACTTCGCGAAAGCGGCCAGGCACCCACTTTTTTACAACAGCTTTTTATGCACCCGATAAAAGTGTTGCTGGCTCTCGTCGGTATTACCATTATCGCGGCAATATCGCTGCTGCCCTTTTTTCTAATGTAGCTTGATTAACCAAAGCACATCTACATCCTTGTAGGCCTCCCGCAAGCTGAAGGAGACTGATGGGTATAGCATTGTCAATAAACAAGGCTTTGCAAAGAGACAATCCATCTTTCAATGCTCGGCACACAATAAAAAACGTTATACCTTGCAACGCGCTCTCAATAAACCCAAACTCAGTAACATCAACAGGACCCAACCAACACTGCCACCGCCACTGCTGCCACCACCGTTATCGCCATCATTGCCGCCGCCATTATCATTGCGGGTCGTTGGGGCGGGGTTGAGGTCAGCAACGGTATCGGGGCTGGCATCCAGCACCACAATGTTTTGCACCATTACCAGGTTTTCATGAGTATAGATTACACCTTCGGCAGCATCTTCACCGGTATAGTCGCGTAGCGGCAACACATTAAATGCACCGTTAATAGTACTAAAGTTAACGCGCGTTAAACCGGCTATGGCATCGACAATGGCCATGCCATTACCGGTCACCTGACCAAACACGGTAAAGCCGCCATTTTGGTTATCGAGATTAGCGCTGTTATTAGCAAGGCTGATAAACCATTGGTTAGTGGCGCTATTGGGGTTATTGCCCACCTTGGCCATAGCAATGGTGCCACGCTGGTTAGACAACAGTGGCTCGTTAATTACCGGATCATTGCTGGCAATTGCGAAGGCTTGCTCTTCATCTATGTCGTAAAAAAAACCACCGCCCTGTACGATAAAACCAGGCACTGAACGATGAACAAAGGTATTGGTATAGTCGCCTGCCTCGACATATTCAAGAAAATTAGCCACGGTTTCGGGCGTAATGTTGTCGAACAGATTGACCTCAAAGTCGCCCATGACGGTTTGAAATTGTACTGTGGTGGCTTGGGTGTAAGAAGTTAACGCTGCCAGGCCAAGGGTTCCGATGGCCAATAAAGATTTAAGGGTGTGGGACATAGATGTTTTTCCGATATTTTTATGAATGCTGCACTTTAGCAAAAGCACAAACCGCCAAATGTAATAAAGTGTTCAGCCACGGCATTGTTGCAGCAACACTTGCAATGGGTGCGGCAGCGCCTGCCCATCTAACCGTTTTACCTGGCTGCGGCATGAATACCCAGTAGCGGTAAGCTTGCCTTGATGCTCAGGGTTATTTACCACCGGCTGCCAGGATTGACTGTAAATAGTTTTTGAGGTGGCCACATTGGCCGACTCGTGGCCATAAGTACCGGCCATACCACAACAGCCGGTCTCGACAATGTTTAATTGTTGCCCTAACGCAGCAAACAGGGTTGTCCAGTCTTTAATGGAGGCGGCGGCGTTGGTTTTTTCGGTGCAGTGCGCCAGCAACACAAACTCACCTGGAGCAAACCCGGGAGTGTGCTCTACCAGTTGCGACTGCGCAGCCAGCCATTCTTGTATCAAGGCTACTTTTGGTGCTTTATTGCCCATTACCTTTTTGTATTCACTGCGATAGGCAAGCGTCATCGACGGCTCCAGCCCCACCAGGGCAATACCGGTATCGGCCAGTGCGTTGAGCATACGCGCATTATTGTCGGCGGCCTTGGCGAATTTCTTCAAAAATCCGTGTACATGCAGCGGTTTGCCATTGGGCTTAAGAGGCGCCAGCAGAGGTACGAAGCCCAGCCGCTTGAGCAGCGTCAGGCTATCGATTAACAAGGTTGTTTCAAAATAACGGATAAAAGCATCTTGCACCAGTATCACGCTTTTTGCTTTTTCGGCATCGCTTAGCATAGCGATATTAGTAGGCGTTGCGTAGCGCACACCCAGCTTTTGCAAAGCACGGTCGAGATCGACCCCGGTTAATAGCGGGCTATCTACCATGCCGGCGGTTTTCGCCAGCAGCTTTTGCATAAAGCGCGGCTTCATCAGGCCGTTATATAGCCAGGGCACGCGGTTAAGCGCAGGTACCGAGTATTCCAGTGCGCCGATAAAATAATCTTTAAGTGGGCGTAGGTAGCGGCTGTAGTAGAGCTCCAGGAATTTGCTGCGAAACTCCGGCACATCCACTTTTATCGGGCACTGACCCACGCAGGATTTACACGCCAGGCAACCGGCCATTGCAGTGTTTACCTCGTGAGAAAAATCATACTCGCCACGCTTTTTACCCCAGGAATTTTTAGTACGTGCCGGCAAACTCAATAAAAAACTCTGCTGGCGCACCTGCCGGGTTTGTTCGATGGCATTAATATTGCGCTCGCTCAATTGTTTGAGCCATTCGCGCATTAACGAGGCGCGCCCCTTGGGTGAGTGAACACGCTCGCGGGTGGCCTTCCACGAGGGACACATGGCATCGTTGGGGTTCCAGTTGTAACACAGACCATTGCCATTGCAGTGCATGCCTTCGCTGTAGCCTTCCCATACCTCAACAGCAATTTTACGGTCCTCTTGCCCGCGCGTAGCCACGCCATCAATAGCGAGCAAGGCGATATCTTTATGGGGCGTGGCAATTTTTCCGGGGTTTAACTGATTAAGCGGATCAAAGGCGGCTTTGATTTTTTGCAACTCGCTGTACAGTTCGCCAAAAAATTGCGGCGCATATTCCGAGCGCACACCCTTGCCGTGCTCGCCCCATAACAATCCATGATATTTTTGGGTCAGTGCTACTACCTCGTCGGTAATTTCACGAATCAGTACTTCCTGTGCGGGGTCTTTCATATCAATAGCCGGGCGCACATGCAGCACACCGGCGTCCACATGGCCGAACATGCCATAGGCTAAACCACGGACATCCAATACCCCGCGAAATTCGCGAATAAAATCGGCTAAGTGCTCCGGCGGTACCGCCGTATCTTCCACAAAGGGAATGGGCCGTGCCTCGCCTTCGGCGTTACCTAAAAGGCCCACGGCTTTTTTGCGCATGCCCCAAATTTTATTGACCGCGGTATTGCCCATGGCGATGGTGTAACCCAACCGGCCACTCTCGCCACCCTGATCGTTATCGAGCATATCCGTGAGCCGCTTGATGCCTTCGGCCAACGCCTCCTCAGAGTCGGCCGTATACTCCACCAGGTTAATCCCCTTGATTTCCTGCCCGGCAATTGGGGGGAAAAACTCGGCCACACTGTGCCAAACAATATCGTTCATAGCCAGGTTAAGCACCTTGGAATCCACCGTTTCGATAGAGGTGGGCCCGGCGGTCATCAGTGTAGTAGCATCTTTCAACGCGGCATTAAAATCCCGATAATTTACATTGACCAATGCCGCACATTTGGGGATAGGCAAAAGGTTAAGCTTGGCCTCGGCAATAAAGCCCAGTGTGCCCTCACAACCACAGAGAATACTGTTGAGATCAAAGCGACCATCATTGGTGCGAATATGGGCAAGATCGTAACCGGTTAAACAGCGGTTGAGTTTTGGGAATTTTTCCGCAATCAGCGCCTGCTTTTCACGAAAAATAGCATCCACCGTGCGGTGTACCTGCCCTACTTTATCGTCGCGCCGGCTGATCTCAGCCAGCGTCTGCTCATCAAGGGGGCTTGAATCCCACACGCTGCCATCGAGCAGTACAGTTTTAAGGGCCAGTACATGGTCGCGGGTTTTGCCGTACAGGCACGAGCCCTGACCCGAGGCATCGGTATTGATCATGCCGCCAATGGTGGCGCGATTACTGGTCGATAACTCCGGCGCAAAAAACAGGCCGTGGGGTTTGAGCGCCGTGTTGAGCTGATCTTTCACCACACCACACTCAACCCGCACCCAGCGCTCTTCGCTGTTGATTTCCAAAATAGTGTTCATATGGCGCGAGGTATCCACCACCACGCCATCGGTAAGCGACTGGCCATTGGTGCCGGTACCGCCGCCACGAGGACTCAGTACTATCTGCTGAAACTCATCGCGCTGACTGATTTGGGCCAAAAGCACCAAGTCATCCAGATGACGCGGATAGACTACCGCCTGCGGCAGCACCTGATAGATGGAGTTATCGGTAGCCAGTACCGTGCGGTTGGCGTAGTCAGGGTTTAACTCACCGGCAAAACCCGCCGCGCCCAGCGCCTCAATAAAGGCCAGGTAAACCGACTGAACAGGGGATGTTTCGCGAATTCGTGGAATCATGGGTGCGATATATAGCTACCGTAAGAGTGTAAGAATTGAGCGGCGCCATTTTACTGCCTGAGCGGTGTAATCACCAGCGCCTGAGGTGTATACGTATTCGTGTTAAGGGCGGATGCCAATAACTATGCTGGCCAGCTTGACTCTAGCCACTGGCGCATCTGCTGGCATTGACGCTGCACCAGCGCCGGGTTTTGCGTGGCCTGGGCCATTACTGCTATGCCTTGGGCAGTTACCAACATCTGTTCGGCCAAAACATCGGCATCTTGCCCTGGTACCGGAGACTGAGCAAAGCGCGTTGCCAGCCACTGTTGAATACAAACCAGCAGCCCTTGAGCATAGGGTTGTAACTCGGGGGAGTGCTTACCCAGCTCGGTGGCCAACGACCCCAGCGGACAACCGTATTGAGCCAATGCCGGCGCACTGCCCTCAACCATAGCCACAAACCCCAGCAGCTGCTCGCGTGAGGTATAATAGCGACTGCTGATCAAGGCCAGAGTGTTGGTAAGTGATTGCATACGGGCGGCGGCAACCGCTGCGAGCAAATCGGCCTTGGTTTTATAATAGTAACTGAGATTGCCCTTGTACAACCCGGCGGCCTTGGCAATATCGCCCATGCTACAAGCTTGATAACCGCGCTGATAAAACAGCTCTCGGGCAGCGGCTAAAATCATCTCGCGGCTGGATTCGCTGGCATTCATATTTTCGCCTCCCGGCCAATAAAGCTGTAAATATCCTCAAGCGGCAGATGATCGCCAATATCGCAGCCATAGTAGGCAGTATGAATAACTCCCCGCTCATCGATTAAAAAATCCGCCGGAATAGTATGCAGTGGCCCGTCAATGGCGCCCGGCCAAAAGCCGCGCTTAAGCGCACCCAACAAGCGCCCCGGGGAAGCCATAACACGCAGCAAACCACCCACATCTTTCTCAACCTTAAATCGGCGGTAATGCTCGCGCTCAGGATCAGCGATCAGCGCAAAGGGCGCATCTTGCTTGGCCACATATCGCGTCATGGTCGCCGCTGGCGACTGAAATATCGCCACCATGCTGAGGGCATCCGATAGCATCGGGTAAGCCTCTGACAGTTCATGCACCCGCAGATTACACAGGGGGCAGCCGGCA
>DATBNH010000498.1:0-3315 GCA_036554405.1 Cellvibrionaceae bacterium
AAATCATTAACTGCTTGGTCACTTGAATACCTCGTTGTTATTGTCTGCGCTCTCAACGCATTGGAAAGAAAAAGGGATCGTATATTAGCATTTTCCAGGCTTAGTGCCACCCGTAGCGCTGCCATACCGAGAAATTGGGGATCGTTGAGGAAATTGCAAGGGCCATCTTGGTGCAAATACAGCATACGCTTGCAGACGGACACAAAAAGAGAAAAACTAACAGAAAAGTGGTCGGAGCGGCCGGATTTGAACCGACGACCACTACACCCCCAGTGTAGTGCGCTACCAGGCTGCGCTACGCTCCGACAGGATTGCAAGCGTGTCCGCTTGCGGCTTTGACCGCCAAGGCGACGTCAAAGAGGTGGGCATAATACCGGATTTTGTTAAGAATGCAAGGCGCTATTTAGTGGCGCCGTGCAGGCTTGAAGTCGATCGATAAAACGGCTTACTTAACCGTCAAAACGTCCAGCAATTGCTCCAGCTCAACAATCATCTGATTGACCAGCTGGCTGAACTGGGTGGCATCCAAAGGGCCGGTCTCACCACTCATTTGCTGGCGGGCACCACCGATGGTAAAGCCCTGATCATAGAGCAAAGAGCGTATTTGACGAATCATCAATACGTCCTGGCGCTGGTAATAACGGCGATTACCGCGGCGCTTGACGGGCTTTAACTGGGGGAATTCCTGCTCCCAATAGCGCAGCACGTGCGGCTTTACCGCGCACAGCTCGCTCACCTCGCCAATGGTGAAGTAGCGCTTACCGGGAATAACCGGCAGTTCGTCGTTATGGCTTGGTTCCAGCATAGGCTTCCACTCGGGATTTTAATTTTTGTCCTGGCCTGAAAGTCACCACGCGACGTGCGCTGATGGGGATTTCTTCACCGGTTTTAGGGTTGCGGCCCGGGCGCTGGCTTTTGTCACGCAGGTCAAAATTGCCAAAACCCGATAGTTTGACCTGTTCATTATTTTCCAGCGAGCGGCGGATTTCCTCAAAAAACAGCTCGACAAGCTCCTTGGCCTCACGCTTGTTGAGACCGAGCTCTTCGTACAGCTTCTCCGCCATATCCGCCTTTGTCAGCGCACCAACCGGCATACTTATTCCCTATCTCTGGGCCGCATCAAACTCGTTTTTAAGGGTTTCCACCACGGCCGCTACCGAGGCGGTGATTTCATCGTCGTTAAGAGTGCGGGATGGATGCTGAAAGGTCAAGCCCAAAGCGAGACTTTTTCTATGCGGATCAATACCTTTGCCCATATAAAGGTCAAATACCTTTAAGTCTGTAAGCCACTGCCCGGCAGTGTTTTGGACGCCATCGAGAAGCTTTTGCACCGGCAAATCGCGATTCACTAATAGCGCCAAATCGCGACGAATGGCCGGAAAACGCGACAGCGGCTTGAAAGCCGGAACCCGCGCCTCGGTCAAAGGCTGCATATTCAGCTCAAACACGAACACGCTGCCGCTCACATCCAGTTCGCGCTGCACCAGCGGGTGCAAGGCGCCCAAATAACCTATAGCCTCACCTTGGCATTCCACTCGCGCGCACTGACCAGGATGCATAGCCGGGTGTTCTGCGGCGGCAAAGCTGAAACTATCAGCTTTGCCGGTCAGTCCCAGCAGCGACTGTAAATCGCCCTTGAGATCAAAAAAATCCACCCCTTCATCGTCACTGGCCCAGTTTTGGGCGGTGCACGGGCCGTATATCAACCCAGTCAGGGTGGGAATTTGCTGCACGCCCTGGGAGCCCGGCACAAAGCGCAGGCCGGTTTCAAACAGCCGCACACGCTGCTGCTGGCGGTTGACGTTATAGCTCAACACCCGTGCAAGGCCCGGGAGCAAGGAACTACGCCTCACCGCCATATCGGCGCTGATGGGGTTTTGCAGAGCGATGGGTTTCACCGCCGGGTCAAAGCGGGCATTATCCGCCGGATCGACAAAACTGTAAGTAATCACTTCCTGGTAATCGCGCGCGATCAGGTGTTTGCGTAAATGCGACAATCCCAAGCGGCCCTCGGGCTTGGCGCCGATGGCCATGGGTGAATCCGGCACCCGTGTGGGCAAGCGATTATAACCGTAGATTCGCGCCAGCTCTTCCAGTAAATCGGCCTCAATGGCGATATCAAAACGCCAGCTGGGAACCTGTAGCTGCCAACCGGCTTCGGTGCGCTCGGTCACAGCCAGCCCAAGCCGAGTGAGGATGTCTTCTACCACCGCGTCTTCCAGCTCAATATAAAGACCGCTGCTGATGCTGGCGCGACGCAGATGTACAGTTCCTGCCTCGGGCAAGTGCTCACTTACCTGTTCCATCACCGGGCCCGGCTCGCCGCCGACAATACTCAGTAATAACTCTGTGGCCCGCTCGATGGCTTGACTCTGCAATTGGTAATCGACACCGCGCTCAAAGCGGTGCGATGAATCCGTATGCAGCCCATAACTGCGGGCGCGCCCGGCAATGGCCAGCGGGTTAAAAAAAGCGCTTTCCAGCAGTATATCGCGGGTTCGAGACGTTACCGCGCTGGCCTTGCCGCCCATAATGCCAGCCATGGCCAGAGGCGCCTTGTCATCGGCAATAACCAGGGTGCCCTCGGTGAGGGTAATTTCCTGATCATCCAGCAATTGCAGTTTTTCTCCGGCCAGCGCCTCGCGCACGGTAATACCGCCATTGAGCGTGGCCAGATCAAAGGCGTGCATAGGCTGACCCAACTCCAGCAACACATAGTTGGTAATATCTACTACCGCATCAATAGTGCGCAGCCCGGCGCGGCGCAGCTTTTCCTGCAACCACAGAGGGCTGGGCTGGCTGATGTCGATATTGCGAATAATCCGTCCCACATAGCGACTACAAGCTTCGGGAGCCGCCAGGGTTACTGGCAAAATGTCATCAGTGGTTGCCGCTACCGGCGTGGCTACGACTTCTGTAACAGTGGCACGGTTAATCACCCCAACTTCGCGAGCAAGACCGCGCACGCTCAGACAGTCGCCGCGATTGGGGGTAATGTCCACCTCAATCAGGCTGTCGTTAAGATTGAGGTAATGACGCAGGTCTTGACCCACTGACGCATCGGCAGCCAACTCCCACAGGCCGTCATCATTAGTGCCCGCTTGCAGTTCAGTTTCGGCGCAGAGCATGCCAAACGACTCGACACCGCGCAGCTTGGCCTTTTTAATGTTGAAATCACCGGGCAAGGTGGCACCCACCAAAGCAAAAGGCACTTTGATGCCGACGCGGGCATTGGGCGCACCACAGACTACTTGCACAGGGCCGTCGGGGCCGCCCACTACCTGACAGACACGCAGCTTATCCGCATCCGGGTGC
>DATBNH010000508.1:0-3146 GCA_036554405.1 Cellvibrionaceae bacterium
GATTAAAGAACTGGCCATGACCAAGCGCGGGCTGGTAATTTTTGTGGGCGCCACCGGCACCGGTAAATCTACCTCGCTGGCGGCGATGATTGGCCATCGCAATCGCAACAGCAAAGGTCATATTATTTCCATTGAGGACCCCATCGAATTTATCCATCAGCACGAGGGTTGTATTATTACCCAGCGCGAGGTGGGTATTGATACCGACTCGTTTGAAGTAGCCCTGAAAAATACTCTGCGTCAGGCGCCGGATGTGATTCTGATTGGCGAGGTGCGTTCGCGCGAAACCATGGAGCACGCTATCGCCTTTTCCGAAACCGGCCATTTGTGTCTGTGTACTTTGCACGCCAATAACGCCAACCAGGCGCTGGATCGGATTATTCACTTCTTCCCCGCTGATCGCCATCGCCAGTTGTGGATGGACTTATCGTTGAATTTGAAAGGCATTGTTGCCCAGCAATTGATACCCACACCAGACGGTCAGGGGCGACGCGCCTGTTTGGAAGTGCTGCTTAACACCCCGCTGGCATCGGACTTGATTCGCAAAGGCGAGGTCAGCGAGCTGAAAGAACTGATGAAGAAGTCCACCGAGCTGGGCATGCAAACCTTTGATCAGGCGCTCTATGCGCTTTATGATAACGGTGAAATCACCTATGAAGATGCACTTGCCCACGCCGACTCACCCAACGACCTGCGCCTGATGATTAAACTGGGTTCGGAAACCGATGCCAGTTACCTCAACAATGTGGCCGAGGGTTTGTCTATGGAGGAGGAAGATAAAGGCGGTCGCGGGCGGATGTTTTGAGGGGCGCAGAACGAGGGACGGAGAACGGATAACGCAAAGCGGGGAGAGCAGATAGTAAAATACTTTGATCCGCTACACCAGTGCGGTTGGGCACGGCATTCAAAACGGAAAAAGAGTTGAGGTCGAATTTCTCGTGCCAAAATCTCGTTCACCGTTCACCGTTCACCGTTCACCGTTCACCGTTCACCGTTCACCGTCAGACCTCAGACGTCCTTCGTTCAACCATCCTTCAAGAATAATTCGCGCCGCTATGGCGTCGACGGGGTCGGTTTTGAACTGCGCCGAGCCACCGCTGTGGAAATGCTCGCCTTTGGCCTCGAAACTACTCAACCTTTCATCCACCATCTCCACTTGTTTGCCAAAACGCCCGTGCAGGCGGTTGGCAAATTTGCGCGCGCGCGCGCAAAAATCACTTTCGCTGTCGTCCATGTTCAAGGGTAGACCCACCAAGATAAGGTTTGGCTGCCACTCGTTAATCAGCTTGTTGATTTCATCCCAATTGGGCGTACCGTCTTTTGCTTTCAGGATGGTCAGTGCCGAAGCGCTATGGGTGGCAGTTTGGCCGACAGCAACGCCAATATTTTTCAGGCCGTAATCGAAGCAAAGCAGGGTTTTGGCCGCCGCGCTCATGCATGACCGGCGGTGTTGGAAATCAGATTCAAGTCTATGCCAATACTTTTGGCGGCTGCCTGCCAGCGTTGCTCGCAAGGTGTACCAAACAGTATTTGCTGGTCGGCGGGAACAGTCAGCCATGCGTTATCGCTAATCTCCTGCTCCAGCTGCTCACTGTCCCAACCGGCGTAGCCAAGGGCAATGAGAAAGTGCTCGGGTCCGCGGCCCTCGGCCAGGGCGGTGAGAATATCGCGCGAGGCAGTCAGGCTGATGTCATCGCAAACACGTATGGTGGACTGCCATAGCTGATCATCTCGGGTGGGGTGTAAGACAAAGCCGCGCTCGACACTCACCGGTCCGCCAGCCAGAACGGGAACCTCGGCGGAGGCGTGGGAGGTTTCGAGGTCCAGTTGTTGATAGATATCGCCCATATCCAGGCTCATGGGCATGTTGATAATAATGCCCATTGCGCCTTCGCTCGAGTGTTCGCAAATATAGGTCACGGAGTGGGCAAACGTCGGATCGCTCATGCCGGGCATGGCCACCAGTAACTGATTGCTGAGGCTATAGGTATGGGTGTGGTCGTGATTGCGTGGTTTCATGGTGGTTAGTATTGGGGTTGTTGCCGGCAAACTCAAGTCACCCAGGCTTTATTGAAGAGATTGCCGCGAGGCGCCGGTTGATAAACCGTCAATCTCGAATGACCAGGTGCGAATAATCACCAATTGGTCGGTATCTTTGCGTATTTCTGCGGGGAAAGGGTCAAAGGGCGAGGCCATGCGTACTATTTGCACTGCGGCCTCATCGAGAATGCGAATGCCGGAGGGCTCGGTTATCTGTAATTGGCGAATGGTGCCGTTGGGGTTGAGGGTGACCGCCATTTGCAGGTGGCCTGTGAGGCGCTGGCGCAGGGCCTCTTCTGGATAGTTGAGATTACCCACCTGTTCAATTTTAGTGCTCCACTGGTGCAGGTAGGCCGCATCGGCGGCGCTGCGCGTGGCCACTGAGGTTAGTCTGCGGATGCGAGGACGCTTGGCATACTCCTGGCGCTGGCGGTCGAGTTTGGCTTGTAAGCTTGCAATTTCGGTACTGAATAGCGGGCTATCTTCGCGCTCGCCCTCGCGCATTTCCTCGGCTTCCTGGGGGTCTTGCTTGGTAATTTCAACTTGCCGTGGCGATTGACTGATACTGGTGACCAGTGTGTCCTGTTGCGCCACCGCTGGTGTGGTGGCTTTTACCTCGGGCGCCGGGTTGATGTCGCGCACATCTGGCGCGGCAAAATCGGCTAACTGCTCGGCACTCAATTCCTTTGCATCTGTTTCAGTGCCGCTGGCCTCCTGGTTATGCTGAGCCAGAAAGTCGGCTTCATCCGGCGCCTGATCGCTCTGGTGTGTGGCTAGGGTGATTTCCAGGGTGGGCGCCAGCTGATCCGGGTCGGGCAGAGTGAATGACAGTCCAAAAATGACCATGGCATGCACCACAACCGCCAAAAATACGGTAAAGCCGAGGCGATCAGCGCTCTGAATGCTGGTGTTGACGCCGACAGCGCTGGGGGTCGTTGCTGTATTCATGGCTGAGTGCTGGGGAGGAGGCTACAGGCATTCTCAATCGCCAGCATCAGTTGCTCACCAATACGGGTATCAAATGCCTTGTCAATTTCTCTGACACAGGTGGGACTGGTGACGTTAACCTCGGTGAGATAATCGCCAATAACATCCAGCCCGACAAA
>DATBNH010000509.1:0-2204 GCA_036554405.1 Cellvibrionaceae bacterium
CTGGTCGTCACTCATCACCGCGGTGCAGGGAATTTCGCCATAGGCAAAATCGGCATGGGTAGTACCAAAACAGGGAATGGGCAATTGCGCCTGGGCCCAGGCTGTGGCGTAAACAGAGTGGGTATGGGTCACGCCACCAATGCTTGCAAAGTGGCGATACAAATGGGTATGGGTTTTAGTATCCGATGATGGCCTGAGTTTGCCCTCGACGATATTGTTGTCGAGATCAACCACTACCATGTCATCAACGGTTAACTTATCGTAAGACACGCCGCTGGGTTTAATGGCGATCACACCTAAATCGCGATCAATTTGCGAGACATTGCCAAAGGTGTACACCACCAGATTGCGCTCTTGCAATTTCATATTGGCCTCGAAGGCCTGCCGCTTTAGCTCCGTGTAACTCATTGCGCGCCCCCTTCAACAAAACCACCCAATGTTTGATAGCGCTGGTACAAATGCTCATACACCAAAGCCGCATCGGCATTGGGCGTGTAGGTTTGGCAAACGCTGGAGGCCATAACATCCTGGGCAGCACTAACATCTTTGTGCGCACCGCCCGCTACCGATGCAAAAATTGCTGCCCCTAACGCGCAGCTTTGATCGCTTTGCAAAACAGCAATCGGGCAATTCCACACATCGGCGCAGGTTTGCATCACAAAGTCAGATTTTTTGGAAATGCCACCAATGGCGACTACCGAATCCACCGCCACGCCCTCGGCGCGAAAGCGTTCAATAATGGCGCGAGCACCAAAAGCGGTTGCCTCCACCAGCGCGCGAAAAACTTCAGCGGCGCCCGTGCCCATTTTTAATCCGCTTACCGCGCCGCTTAAAGTCTGATCGGCATCGGGCGTACGCCGGCCATTCACCCAATCGAGCGCGGTAACACCACTGCTACCAGGCGCTAATTGCATGGCTTTTTCGCTGAGTTGCAGCAAGGTTTTATCGTCAAGCTCTGCCAGTAACTTTTCGCGTGTGGTTGCATCCAGTAATGTTGAATGATTAATAATGTCGCGTGCCGGGCCGTTAACCAGCTGCTTGAACCAGGCATAGAGATCGCCAAATGCCGACTGCCCGGCTTCAAGCCCGACCATGCCCGGCAACACCGAGCCGTCTACCTGACCGCAAATGCCGCGCACACAGGTGATGCCAATGGCCTCGTAGCTCGCCACGGTGATATCGCAAGTAGAGGTGCCCATCACCTTGGTGAGCACACCCGGTTGCACCTTGGCGGCCACCGCGCCCATATGGCAATCAAAGGCACCAAAGCCCACGGCGGTACCGGCAGGCAATCCCAGCTTTTGCGCCCACTCGTCGGTTAACTGCCCAACTTGTTTATCGGCGGTAAAAGTCTCGGCAGGCAAGCGCTCGCAAAAGCCATTAAGCAGTGGGTCAACAGCGGTAAAAAAATCATTGGGCGGATAGCCGCCCCAACTCGCATGCCACATCATTTTATGGCCCGCCGCACAGCGGCCCAAACGCAACTGCTCGGGCGCGGTGGTGCCGGTCAGCAATGCCGGCATCCAGTCGCAGTGCTCTACCCACATATAAGCCTCGGCGGCCACGCGGTCATCGCCGCGCATAACATGCAGCGCCTTGGCCCAGTACCATTCCGATGAATAAATACCGCCTTCGTATTTAAGGTAATTCTCCGGGGCCTTATTAGCGGCGCAAGTAATCTCGGCGGCCTCGGCCACGGCGGTATGGTCTTTCCAGAGCACGAACATGGCATTGGGGTTATCGGCAAATTCCGGCTTAAGTGCCAGGGCCACGCCATCGCGATCAACCGCTATGGGTGTAGAGCCTGTGGTATCAAAGCTAAGGCCCACCACTTGCTCGCAGCTGCCCGCTGGGGCAGTTTGCCAAAGGCCAGCAAGCACCTGCTGCAGGCTTTCAATGTAATCCAGCGGATGCTGGCGGAACTGATCAATAGCCGGGTTACAGTAAAGCCCCTTGCTCCAACGGGGATAAGCCACCACATGGGAGGCGACTTCGCGGCCGGTGGCGGTATCCACCAACAGCGCCCTGACAGAATCCGAGCCGTAATCGAGGCCCAACGCATAACGACTCATAAACACCCCTGAAACTTACGGACAAACGCACGCTTATATTTGTATTATAATATTATGGTGAGACATAAAGGCATTGTCAAACGTTTCTTGGCTTTCTACCCCAGTGCCAGAAGCCCGATGGGGTTTATGCAT
>DATBNH010000512.1:0-2244 GCA_036554405.1 Cellvibrionaceae bacterium
CACACCGACAAGGCAATGCTGAGCGCTTACTGATATTTACTTGAAAACGTCACCCTCGCAGCCAGAACCCATAGACATAAGACACGCCTATAGGCTCTCGAACTCGGCAAAGGTAACGTTTCTTTTTAAGTCCTCTTTACCGCCCAGAAACCCTTAATGCACCATCCGTTGTACACGCTGCAGGGTTTCATGGCTATTCAAATGCTCTGGCAGAATAGAAGCACCAATAAAGGCGCGAACATCCGGAGAAAGATTTTCCATTTTTTCACGGTACTGAACTTCGCCTCGGCCCTCGCCTTTTTCCAGCGCGGCAATGGCGGCCTTTTCTCCAAACAGAGATGCACCACCCTCCACCAAGATGGAAAAGTCACCCCATACACCAGCATCCTCTTCGGGCTTTCCACCCAGCTGCTGTATTTTATTCGAAATCATATCAGCACGGCGCTGGTGAGAGCGCTGCAAATCCTCCAGGTTTGTGGTGACAGAAAAGTCATCAATCTTCTCTATACACTGTCCATAAGAATCGATGGCAGCCAGTTCATTTTTTAAAAATACATTCAGGTTTTCAACATCACTGTTTACATTTTTATCTGTCGTAGTCATAACTGTATCCTCACAATTTAAGCATCTAAAAGCTTCGCTATCGCCATAGCGAAAATGCAACCATCAAGCCAACACCACCAGTCAGTAATTCTCTTGAAGGAATCAAATATAATTTGTGACTAGATTCACACAGCGTCAGGAAATAATGAAAGCCATAAAAGGCAACGGCAGAAATGTTCAAAACCCCGCCAGAATAACCTGGCCATAATCATTATTGAACTTGTAAAACATTGCAAGAAATGCATCACCCTGCTGTTAAAGTTACAAAGCCCCTTGAGCGAACTGCAAACTTCAGGGCCTGAACTGAACCAAGATGCCACCTATTATTTCTGGCACTATGTTTGTATGTAGTCGTGCCTAAAGCCAGCTTATTGAGGAATGCAGCTATGAGAAGCGACCTTGAAAAAACGCACATTTCGCTAAATGACCCGCGGAGCCTATACCCAACCCCCCGGTTCCCGCGCAAACAACAAGACCAACCCGGCTCAGAGAAAGAGATGTCACCCAGAGCCGATCATGGAGAAAATACTTACCGCGGTAGCGGAAAACTGGAAGGACGCGTGGCACTTATAACTGGCGGCGACAGCGGTATTGGCCGGGCTATAGCCCTCGCTTATGCGCGCGAGGGAGCCCATGTAGCGTTTACCTATCTCGATGAAGACGAAGATGCACGGGAAACAGAAAAATTGGTAAAAGCGGCCAACAGAAAAGTGGCCAGCTATAAAATGGACCAAAGCGACAGAGCAGCATGTGATCAGGTAGTTAATGATGTGGTTAAAACCTTTGGCGCCCTGGATATACTGATCAATAATGCCGCCTTCCAGAAAACCTACTCGGCATTTAACGATATACCCGATGAAGATATCAGCTATACCTTTACAACTAATATCGAAGCTTTCTTCTATTTTTGCCGTAGTGCACTTGACTATATTCGGCCAGGCGGAGCCATCATCAATACAACCTCTATTCAAGCCTTTTCACCCAGTGTTCACTTGGCACCTTACGCTGCCACCAAGGCAGCTATCGCCAATTTTACGCTATCGCTGGCCGAAGAGGCCATTGAGCAAGGTATCCGCGTGAATGCGGTCGCTCCAGGGCCTGTTTGGACACCTCTGATTCCGGCGACTATGCCGCCTGATAAAGTGGAAAATTTTGGTGACAACACCCTATTCAAACGCCCTGCACAACCGGCAGAACTGGCACCTGTGTATGTTTTTTTGGCCAGTAACGACGCCAGCTATATTACGGGTGAAATTTATGGCGTAACCGGCGGCCGCCGACAACTGTAATAATTTGAGGAGGAAGCATCATGGTTAAAAATCACGGTCCAACCATTAAAGATGACGAGCAATACCAAGCGCTTCGCGATCAGGGCATGAGTAAGGAGAAATCTGCGCGTATTGCCAACACACCCAGAAGCACCGTTGCCAAACGCGGCGGCAAAGCCCCACCGTATGAGGAATGGAAAAAATCCGAGTTGTACAAAAAAGCCGCTGAAGTCGGTATTGATGGACGCTCAGGCATGAACAAAGGCGATTTGATCAAAGCCCTGAGAGAGCACTGACGACTTTCAAGGTGCCTTCAGATTTAACTCCGGGACATATATGGACGCTCCATAATTGTCAAACAAATAGCCCCCTT